>NZ_JBHWUI010000002.1:0-182660 GCF_042737525.1 Kitasatospora sp. NPDC059973
TTGCGCCAGTACTTCTCCGGGTCCGCGACCGACTCGCCGACCTGCGAGGAGGCCGCGAAGTGCAGCACCCCGTCGAAGGAGGCGTCGAGGACCTCCCCCGCCTCCTGGATCCGCCCCCGCACGAACTCGGCGCCGGCCGGCACACCCTCGCGGAAGCCGGTGGAGAGGTCGTCCAGGACGGTGACCTGGTGTCCCGCCTCCAGCAGGTGGGCGGCGACCACGCTGCCGACATAGCCGGCGCCACCCGTGACCAGGTACTTACTCATGATGAGACCTCCAGCGGGCGATGGTCCGCCGGTGGGCGGCCATCGGTGACGTACGTACGACTGGGGCCTATTGTCCCTGGCCGCGGGAGTGCTCCGGACCGCCGGCCGGACCGCCCGCTCAGCCCCGCGCCATCCGCTCCAGCAGTCCCGTCCGGGCGGCCACCGCCGCCGCCTCCAGCCGGGTCCGCGCGCCGAGCTTCATCAGCACCCGCTGGACGTGCGTCCGGGCGGTGCTCGCCGCGATCCGCATCCCGGCGGCGATCGCCGCGGTGTCCTCGCCGTCCGCGATCCGGGCCAGCACCTGCACCTCACGGCGGGTCAGCAGCCGCAGCAGGCGGAGCGCTTCGTCGTCCGGCTCCGCGGCCGGGCGCAGCAACTGGTCGAAGGCGCCCCGGAGCACGTCCACCGCGACCGCCGCCTCCCCGGCCCGGGCCCGCCCGATGGCCCGCTCGACCACTTCGATCCGCTCGTCGCTGGGCACGTAGCCCGCCGCGCCCGCCGCGAACGCACCGGCCACGCCCCGCAGTTCACCGACCGGACCGAGCACGATGACGGCCACCTCGGGCCGCTCCCGGCGGATCCGGCGCAGCCCGTCGAAGGCCCCGGGATCGGCCGGACCGGCCACCCCGAGCAGGCACACCTCGGGCCGGCGCCCGGCCACCAGGTCGGCGGCGGACCCGGCCGGCGAGCCGACCGCGAGCACCCGGTGACCGCGCAGCTGGAGCGCGGTGGCCAGCGCCTCGGCCAGCAGCCGGTGGTCGTCGACCACCACGAGTCGAACGCCCATGACACCCTCCCCGTCGGGGTCCGGCCCGCGCCCGCACCCGGTAGGGCGGGCGGCCGATGACGCACCATCACAGCGCATTCGGCACCCGGCCCGCTAGCCCGCCTCCGACCCGGCGACGGCGGGCGGACACGAAAAAGACCCTCGCCGTTGGGCGAGGGTCTTTCACTTTGAGCCCCCATGCGGAATCGAACCGCAGACCTTCTCCTTACCATGGAGACGCTCTACCGACTGAGCTATAGGGGCGAACCGGTCGAACAAGGGAGACATTACACGGCCGACGGCCCGGAAGGGAAATCGGCTCCGACCACCCGATCGAGGACATCCGACCCCCTCGCCGACCCCCCGCCCGAGGGCGCCGCGACGGCGTCGTACAGCCGGTCAGGCGTCGGGGTGAGCCCCGTCGAACACCTCGCGCGCGGCGAGCATCTCCGCGGTCCGCTCCTCCGTCCAGCGACCGACCGGCGCCAGCAGCGCGGACAGCTCCCGGCCGAGCGGCAGCAGGTCGTAGACCACCCGCGGCGGCGTCTCGGGGTACACCGTGCGCCGCACCAGGCCGTTGCGCTCCAGGGTGCGCAACGACTGGGTGAGCATCTTGCGGCTGACCCCGTCCACCGCGCGCTGCAGCTCGGAGAACCGCTGCGGACCGAACTCGCCGAGGCTCATCAGGATCAGCATCGTCCACTTGTCCGCCAGGTCCGCGAGCATGGCGCGGCTCGGACAGAGCTGGGCGAAGACATCGAGGTCCTGGGCCTGCTCCGGCCCGGCCGGGGACCGCTCCTGCGTCGTCATGCCCTCCAGGGTAGCCCTTCGGTCTCCAATCCATTCTTGGTAACTTCTGGAGACTTGGTCTACATTGGAGACCATTGGACGGGGCGGCGCCCAGCCGCCGTCCCCGGCCTCCCCTGCCGTTCCCTTTCACGCGTCCCACCGAGGAGCACCCAGCCATGACCGCCATCCGCCCCACCGTCGCCATCGCCTATCACTCCGGCTACGGCCACACCGCCGTCATCGCCGAGGCCGTGGCCCGCGGCGCCGCCGCGAGCGGAGCCGAGGTCGTCACCGTCGCCGTCGACACCATCACCGAGGAGCAGTGGGCCCGGCTGGACGCCGCGGACGCGATCGTCTTCGGCTCGCCCACCTACATGGGCACCGCCTCCGGCGCCTTCCACGTCTTCGCCGAGGCCAGCAGCAAGCGCTGGTTCGGCGACGCCTGGCTGGACAAGGTCGCCGCCGGCTTCACCAACTCCGCCTCCAAGAGCGGCGACAAGTCCGGCACCCTCGGCTTCTTCCAGACCCTCGCCGCCCAGCACGGCATGAACTGGGTCAACCTGGGCCTCAAGCCGGGCTGGAACTCCTCGACCGGCACCGAGCACGACCTCAACCGCCTCGGCTTCTTCGCCGGCGCCGCCGCCTCCACCCCGTCCGACGGCGGCACCGACGCCGTCCACCTGGCCGACATCGCCACCGCCGAGCACCTCGGTGACCGCGTCGCCAAGCACACCGCGATCCTGCTGGCCGGCCGCGCCGCCCTGACCCCCGTCGCCGCCTGACAGTGAGCTGAGTCACCCGGGGTGCCGAGCCGCCCACCGGGGCCGGCAGCACCACCGCGCGCTACGCCGCCGGGTCCGCCCCCAGGGCGGGCGCCCGGCGGCGTCCGCCGTCGGCCCCGGCCAGCGCGAGGTCCGTACCGCTGGTCTCCGGCAGCAGCCGCAGGCAGCAGAGCGACACCAGCCCCAGCGCCGCCAGGTACCAGCCGACCGGCTCCGCCGTCCCGTAGGCGTCGGTCAGCCTGGTCGCGATCAGCGGCGTCGTCGCACCGCCCACCACCCCGCCCAGGTTGTACGTCAGCGCGGCGCCGGTGTACCGCACCCGGGTCGGGAACAGCTCCGGCAGGTACGCCGCCAGCGGCCCGAGCAGGCATCCCAGCACCACCATCGACCCGGCCAGGGCCAGGAACATCAGCGGCCGGCTCACCGTCTCCAGCAGCGGGAACAGCAGCAGCGACCAGAACACCGCGAGCCCCGTCGCCCCCTGCAGCATCCGCCGGCGCCCCCACCGGTCACTGCGCCGGGCACTCACCCAGACCGTCACGGCCTGGCCCGCGACGCCCGTCAGCAGCATCGACAGCACCACCGTGCTGGGCACCCCGAGCCCGGTCGTCGCGTACGCCAGGGCGTACGTGGTGGTCAGGTAGAACAGCGCGTACCCGACGGTGATCACCCCGCAGCCGATCAGCACCGTCCGCCAGTGGCCGCGCAGGACCTCCAGCACCGGCGGCCGCGTCCGCACCTCACCGGCCCGGAACAGCGGCGTCTCCTCGATCCGCAGCCGCACGAACAGCCCCATCGCCACCAACGCCAGCGACGCCAGGAACGGCACCCGCCAGCCCCAGCCGTGGAACGACCGCTCGCTCAGCGCCAGTTGGAGCACCAGGAAGATGCCGTTGGCGAGCGCGAAGCCGATGGTCGGCCCCAGTTGCAGGAACGCCCCGTACCGCCCGCGCCGCCCGGCCGGCGCGTTCTCCGCGATCAGCAACGCGGCCCCGCCCCACTCCCCGCCGAGCCCGACGCCCTGGCAGACCCGCAGCAGCACCAGCGCGGCCGGCGCCCACCACCCCCACGCCCCGTACCCCGGCAGCACACCGACCAGCGCCGTCGACAGGCCCATCAGCAGCAGCGACACCACCAGGGTGGCCCGCCGCCCCAGCCGGTCCCCGAAGTGCCCGAACACCACCGCCCCCAGCGGCCGGGCCAGGAACGCCACCGCGTACACCGAGAACGCCGCCAACAGCGCTCCCACCGTACCCAGGCCCGGGAAGAACACCCCGCCGAAGACCAGCGCGGCCGCCGTCCCGTAGATGAAGAAGTCGTAGAACTCGATCGCCGTACCGATCAGCGCCGCCGCCGCGGCCCTGCGCAACTGCGCCGACCGGCGGGCTTCCTGCGTATCCATACCGCCACCCTGGCGACCCCCGCACCCCCGCGACAGCGCCCACCTGGGTGACGACGGCGCACAACCGGCACCTCACGCCCGCCCCGCACCACGGCCACCACCGACGACGACTGCCCGGCCACCGGGGCTCACCCCAGCGGCCGGGCAGTCGGACCGTCTCCCCTAGCGGGCGTACGGATTGTCGCTCGGCGGAGCCGGCGGCCCGTACGACGGCGGCCCCGGCGGCACCCCGGGCCCGGCCTGCGGCGGAGCCTGCGGGTACCCCACCGGAGCGGGCGGCGCCTCGACGGCCGGCGCGGCGGTGGCCGCCCCGCGCCGGCGCAGCACCAGGAACACCACGCCCGCCACGAGCACCAGCCCGACCACCACGGCGACGACGATCGGCAGCGCACTGCCGGAGTCGGACGCCTCGGCGGCGGGCGGCTGCGCGGCCGGCGGGGCCGCCACGGGGGCGCTGTTCGCGGTCTGCGGCGCGCTCGCCGCCGCCGAAGCACCGGTGGACGCGCTCGCCGAGGGCGACGGGGCTGCAGACGGCGAAGCCGGGGGGGCCTCGACGGCCTTCTCGGGGATCGGGGACACGTCCGCCGGCCCCGGATCCCCCGGCGTGGTCAGCGCGATCCGGGGCCGGACCGCGCCGTAGCCGACGTTGTCTGCCCGGGCGGCGCCGTCACTCGGCTTCCCCGCGGTGTTGATGAGCACCCGCAGCACCTGGTTGGCGGTCCAGTCGGGGTGCACCGCCCAGACCAACGCCGCCGACGCGGAGACCAGCGCGGTCGCGTCGGAGGTGCCGTGGCTCTTGCAGTACCCGGTCTGGCCCGTGCAGGCGTCGACCATATCCATACCGGGCGCGACAAGATCGACCTGCGGCCCCTGCTCCGACTCCGACGTCACCACACCGTTCCGGTCGACCGCACCCACCCCCACGACCCCGGGCAGACCGCCGGGGTACTCGACCAGGTTCCCGCTCTGAGCGGAGTTCCCGACGCTGGCGACCACCAGCGAGCCCTTCGCGTTCGCACCGGCGATCACCCGGTTCAGTTTGGCCACGTCGTCCGGAGAGGTACTGGGGGCGGCCATGCCCTGCGAGATGTTGATGACCTTGGCGCCCTGCTCGACGGCGAAGGTGATGGCCTGACCGATCTGGTCGAGGAAGTCCGCCGAGGTGACGGCACCCTCGTTGCCGTTCCGGATCTTCAGCGGAAGGATCTTGGCCCCGGGCGCCAGACCGTAGGCCCCGTTGCCTCCCATGCCCTTCCCGGATCCCGCGATGAGACTGGCCATCTGCGTGCCGTGGCCGGTGGCCGAGGCACCCACCCCGCCCGGAAGGCCGCTGAAGTCCTTACCCGGTAGCAACTGCCCCACCAGGTCCGGGTGATCCAGCTTGAACCCGCCCTCGATCACCGCGACCGTGACGCCCTGCCCCTTCGAGGTCTGCCACATCTCCGGCGCACGCATGGCATCCAGGTGCCACTGGTCGTTCCGGATCGAACCCTCCGCAGCGGCCGGAACCACGGCTGGGCCCACTACAACGCTTGAGGCCAGCAGCGCCACGGCGAACATTCGCCCACCGACCCGTACATCCGTTCGCCGCATCACGACTCCTCGTTGTCTCCCCGTCACCGAGGACCACGCCCCGGACAGGTCTGCCCGGCCACCGGGGGAGCCCAGTGGCCGGGCAGTCGTCACAGTCCTACTCAATCACGCCCGGATTGCTCTGCGGCGTACCGCTCGTCCAGGTCTCCTCGTCCTCGTGCAGGTAGTCCGCACGCTTGCGACGGTCGCGCTCGCTCTTGCCCGCGTGACCCGACATGCCGGGACCGCCCGCCATGCCGTTCTGGCCCGAGCGCGGCCCGTTCTCCCCGCCCGCACCGCCCGTGGCACCCGCCCGGCTCCGCAGGCCCGTGCCACCGGGAGTGAACGCGCCCCCCGCGGCCGGACCCTTGGTCCCGCCGACCGTGCCACCAGTGGTCGAGGTCAGGCCCCGACCGCGCGAGCTGCCACCGGAGGCTCCGCCACCGTGACCGCCGCCCATGCCCGGGTGCATGCCGCCGCCCGAACCGCCCATGCCGTTGCCGGCCGCGGACCGACCGCTGCCGCCCTGGGCCTCACGCGATCCGAAGGGCTGTCCGCCGCCGGGCAGCCCGGACGGGGTTCCCTTCGGGGGGACCGATCCGCCACCGCCACCGAACGGGTTCGTCCGGCCCGAGGTCGGAATGGTCGGGCTGCTCCCCTTCGGGGGGAGCGAACCGCCACCGGGGCCGAAGGGGTTGAACGGCAGGGGCCCGCCGGGCTGACCGCCGGGGCCGACCGGAAGCCCGTGCGTACCTCCCGGGCCGTTCGGCGGGAAACCGCCGGGCCCGGTCGGCGCCACCGGACCGGTGGGAGAGGTCGGCAGGGTGGGCACGCTGTCGATGCCGGTCCCCGGTCGGTGGATCACCGGAGACGACGGGTCGGGCGTCGGCCCGGGGATGCCCGGGTCACCCGGCAGCGGCACCGGCGTCGGGCTGGGGCGCGGCGGGACCGGGTCGATGTGCCCGGGCCCGGTCGGGACCGGCGCGGGCGGACGGGGGGTCACCGAGCCGCCGCCTCCGCCCCCGGGCGGCGGGCTGTAGCTCCCGCCACCGCCGCCGCCACCCGTGTTGGGGTTGGGGGCGTAGTGGCTGGAGCCCGTTCCGCCGCCACCACCACCGGGCACATAGTCAGACGAACTGTCCCGGTCACCCCCCTGGCCCGGGGTCCCCGGCAGGGGCGGCAGCTCCAGCGAGTTCAGCTTCGTGGTCGCCGCCTCGTAGGCCTGCCCCAGCTTCACCATCTGGTTGATGGCTTCCTGGTGCTCCTGGTCGACCTTCTTCTTCGCCGCCGCGGCCTCGGTCGCGGTGACCCAGTTGGAGTCGACCTTCTTCATGATCTGGTCGGCGGAACTGCCCACACCGCCGTACTTGATCTCCAGCAGCGGGGTGATGGTGGGGCACGGCTGGCTGTTGTGCTTGTTGACCGTCTCGACCTCGGCCTTGGGGACGTCGGGCACCGCGGTCTTGGCCGTGCTGAGCGCCTCGCCCGCCTGGTGCATGGCATCGCCCGCGCCGGTGGAGTAGTCGCCGATCAGCGCCGCCGACTTGTGGAAGTTGCCGGCCCAGGTCTTGAAGCTCTCGGCGGCCGGCCCCTCCCAGGAGATCTGGTCGACATGCGCCTTGAGTGCCTGGCTGAGCTCCTTCAGGACCTTGCCGGCCGCCTGCAGCTGGGTACCCCGGCTGAGGACCTTGCCGGGGTCGGTGCCGGCGACCATGGCCTTGAGCTCTTCGTGCTTCTTGCCTTCGAAGTCTGTTCCGCCTGCCATTACTTACTCCCCGTCCTACCGAGACTCCTGCCCCTGACCGGCATCAGAAGGCCACCTTCGGGCCCGGCCCGTTCGGCCCCGCCGCCGGGTTGACCACACCGGCGTTCTTCGCGACCGCCTGCTGGGCGGCCGTGGTGTTCTCCTCGTTGCCGGCGTAGTTGCCCGCCGTCTGCGCGACCGCCGTCTTCATCGCCTCGATCTGGGAGACGAAGTCCTTGTGCAGCTTGACCAGGGCGTCGTGGGTCTTCCCGTACGCGGCCGTCAGGTCGGTGGACTGCGTGAAGCCCTTGCCGAAGTTGTCCGCGTGCAGCCGCTGTTCCTGGAGCTTGTAGGGCGCGGCCTCCGAGCCCTCCATCGCCTGGAGCAGCGCCTCGATCTTCTTCGCGAAGGCGGTCAGCGTGTCCAGCTCGATCTTGACGTTCTTGCTTCCGAAGGCGGACACCAGCGCCGAGGCGCTGACGTTCGTCTCCACGGCCCGGACGACGTTGTCGACCACGCCGAACATACCGCCGAACCAGCCGCCGCCATGGGTCCCGAGCGTGAACGGCTTGTCGTCCGGAGGCGCCGTCACGCCGTTCGTCCCGGCTTCTCCGCCTACAGGTGCGTCAGCCACCGCAAATCCACCTCTCCCCCGCGTGCGGGGCGGCCCGTGGGCCGCCGCACCGCAACACACCGTCAACTTCTCGGTCTTACCGTCGTACTCGGCGTGCCGCCCGCCGTCCGGACAGCAGTCGCCTGAGCCATCGTAGCCACCCGCTCCGTCAGGTCGGCAGGGCCGGTGCCCCAGGGGCGTGCGATCGGTACGAACTTGACACGTACAGGCCCCGGCGGCCCCCGCCCGGCCGACCGCTAGACTGGCCGGGTCCGGTTCGGCCGGGTACGACCTCATCTGCCGCGCAATGTCGCACAGCAGCGACCCTCCGCCCCGCCCACCCGCGTGCGAGGCGGCCCGCAGCGGAATGGATGTGATCACGTGCCGTCCCGGTCGTCCGGTCCCGTACGGCGGAGCACCCCGTGGTGGGCGCGGGCCGCCCGCCCGGCCCGGCCCCCGCTGCCGCTCGCGCCGACGGTGCGCGCGGCGGTCGGCATGGCGGTGCCGCTCGCGCTCGGGCTGCTCTCCCACCACCTGGACCTCGGCGTCTTCGCCGGTCTCGGCGCGATGCACGCCACCATGAACGACCGCGTCGAGCCCACCCGGCTGCGCGCCCCGCGGATCGCCTCGGCGGTGTCCGCCTCCGCACTCGGCATGCTGATCGGCACCGCCCTGCAGGAGTTCCACCCCCGGGGGCTTCTGTCGACCGCCCTGGCCATCGGTGCGGCGCTCACCGCCACGGCGTTCGTGTCCGGGGCGCTGAGCGCCACCGGGCCGCGCGGGTCCGCGGCGGGGATGCTGCTGCTGGTCTCCGCCGCGCTGGGGAGCGGAATGCCGCTCGCCCGGCCGTGGTGGGCGGCCGCGCCGATGATGCTGGCCGGGGCGGCCTTCGTGGTCCTGCTCGGCCTGCCGGGCCGCAGCCACCGCCGCCCGCGCGCCGACCCGCGCACCCGGGCGCTCGCCGCCGCGTACGACGCGCTCGGCGCCACCCTGGCCGACCTGGGCACCCCGCGGGGCGCCGCGTCGCGCCAGGTCCTGACGGCCCGTCTGAACCAGCTCCAGGACCTCCTCCCGCCGCCTCGCCCCGGGGTGCCCGAGGCCCCCCGCACCGTCCGGCTCCGCCGGATGTACGAGGCGGCGCTGGCGGCCACCGAGGCGGCGAGCGGGCTGCTCTGGGCCTGGCGGCCCGTCCCGCCGGAGGCCGCCGCCGTCCCCGGGCTCCTCGCCCGGGCCGTGGAGCGCGGCGGCGGCGAGGTGGCGGTGCCCGACTGGCAGCCCGACACGCCGTCCCGGCAGGCGCTGGACGCGGCCCTGCGGGCGGCCGCCGAGACCGTCGCCGGGCGCGAGGCCGCCCTGGGGACGGCGCCACCACCGCCCCCGGACCCGTGGCGGCTGCGCGTGCGGCTGCTCTCCCGGGAGTCGGTCCGGTACGGCCTGCGGGTGGCCCTCTGCATCGCGGTCGGCTCGGCCGCCACCGCCTCGTTGCCGCTCAGCAAGAGCTACTGGGTGCCGATGACGATCGCGTTCGTGCTCAAGCCGGACCTCGGCTCGGTGTTCCTGCGCGCGGTCAGCCGCTCGGTCGGTACCGTACTGGGGGTGGCGGTGACGGCGGGGGTGCTCCTGCTCACCACCGACGCGTGGGCGCTGACCGTGATCGCCGCGCTCTGCGTGGCGCTGCTGCCGTACGCGACGGCGGCGCACTACGGCCTGAACACCGTCGCCATCACCCCGATGGCACTGATCCTGCTCCAGCTCGGCGGGCAGAACGGCGCGGCCGAGTTCTGGCCCCGGGTCCTGGACACCGCGCTCGCGAGTGCGATCGTGCTGCTGTTCGGCTACCTGCTCTGGCCGGAACGCCCGCGCCACCGGATCGAGCCCCGTCTGGTCGACGCGACGGCCGCGCTCCACGCCTACCTCGCCTCGGTCACCGGAGGGGCCCGGCCGATCCCGGCCGCCGCCACCCAAACCCTCGCCACCGCGCACGCCCCCGCCACCGCACAAGCCCCCGCCACCCCGGTCGCCGAGGTCTGGCTCCGCCGCACCGCCTACCGCGCCCTCGCCGACGCCCGCCGGGAGGTGCAGCAGGGTCTCACGGAGCCGCCGCCCACCGGCCGGCTCGCCGAACAGTGGCTGCCCGCGACCGCCGCGCTGGAGCGCCTCAGCGGCGCCGTGGCGGCGTACGCGGCACAGATCCGGTACGGCGGCCGGGTCCCCGACCCGGGCGAGGTGGAGCGGGTCCGGCGGGCCCTGGACGACCTCACCGCGGCCGCCCGCGCGCACCGGCCGCCGACCCGGCCGGCGGCCCGTCCGACCCGGCCGCACGACCCGGCGCGCAGCGCGCTGGGCCGTGCGGCGGACGAACTCGAAACGCTCCTCGGCGACCGAGGCCGACCAAGCTGACCAGGCTGACCCAGGCCCACCGGCCACCCGTCCCCGACCGACCGGACCGGCCCTCAGACCTGCTCGGCCAGCTCCATCCAGCTCATCTCCAGCTCCTCCTTCTCCTCCCGAACACCGCGCAGCTCGGTGTCCAGCGACGCGACCTTGGAGAAGTCGGCGGCGTGCTCGGCCAGTTGGGCGTGCAGCTTGGCCTCCTTCTGGTCCAGCTTGGCGATCTGCCGCTCCAGCTTCTGCATCTCCTTCTTCGCCGCCCGCGTGTCCCCGGCGGACGGGCCGGCCGACGCCGCCGCCACGGCGCCGGCCGCGGCCGCCGGCACCGCGGCGGCCGCCATCCGGGCGCGCCGCTCCAGGTACTCGTCGACGCCGTTGGGCAGCATCCGCAGCTTCTTGTCACCGAGCAGCGCGTGCACCACGTCCGTGGTGCGCTCGATGAAGAACCGGTCGTGGCTGATCACGACCATCGAGCCGGGCCAGGCGTCGAGCAGGTCCTCCAGCTGGTTCAGCGTCTCGATGTCGAGGTCGTTGGTGGGCTCGTCGAGGAACAGCACGTTGGGCTCGTCCATCAGCAGCCGGAGCAGCTGCAGCCGCCGCCGCTCGCCGCCGGAGAGGTCGCCGACCGGCGTCCACTGCTTGTCCTTGCCGAAGCCGAACTGCTCGCAGAGCTGACCGGCGCTCATCTCCCGGCCCTTGCCGAGGTCCACCCGGGAGCGCACCTGCTCGACCGCCTGCAGCACCCGGGTCTCCGGCTCCAGCTCGGCGACCTCCTGCGAGAGGTAGGCCAGCCGGACCGTCTTGCCGACCTTGATCACACCGGAGGCGGGCTGCACGTCGCCCTCCGAGGCGTACGCGTCGCGCATCGCCCGCAGCAGCGAGGTCTTGCCGGCGCCGTTGACGCCGAGCAGGCCGATCCGGTCACCGGGGCCGAGCTGCCAGGTCAGGTTCTCCAGGAGCAGCTTCGGGCCGGCCGTGACGGTCACGCCCTCCAGCTCGAACACGGTGCGGCCGAGCCGCGCGTTGGCGAACTTCATCAGCTCGCTCTTGTCCCGCGGGTCCGGCACGTCCGCGATCAGGGCGTTGGCGGCCTCGATCCGGTAGCGCGGCTTGGAGGTCCGGGCGGGGGCGCCGCGGCGCAGCCAGGCCAGCTCCTTGCGGGCGAGGTTCTGGCGCTTCTGCTCCTCGGTGGCCTCGATCCGGGTGCGCTCGGCGCGGGCGAAGACGTAGTCGGAGTAGCCGCCCTCGTACTCGTGCACCGCGCCGTGCTGGACGTCCCACATCCGGGTGCAGACCTGGTCCAGGAACCAGCGGTCGTGGGTGACGCAGACGAGCGCGGAACGGCGGTTCTGGAGGTGCTTGGCGAGCCAGGCGATGCCCTCGACGTCGAGGTGGTTGGTGGGCTCGTCCAGGACGATCAGGTCCGGCGAGCCGAGTAGCAGCCTGGCGAGGGCGATCCGGCGGCGCTCGCCACCGGAGAGCGGGCCGATCACGGTGTCCAGGCCCTCGGCGAAGCCGGGCAGGTCGAGGCCGCCGAAGAGGCCCTCGATGATGTCGCGGATCCGCGCGTCGCCGAGCCACTCGTGGTCGGCCCGGCCGGCGATCACCTCGTGCCGGATGGTGGCCTTCGGGTCGAGCGAGTCGTGCTGGGTGAGGACGGCCATCTCCACCCCGCCGGCGTGGGTGATCCGCCCGCCGTCCGGCTCCTCCAGCTTGGCGAGCATCCGGATCAGGGTGGTCTTGCCGTCCCCGTTGCGGCCGACGACGCCGATCCGGTCCCCTTCACTGACGCCGAGGCTGACCCCGTCCAGAAGGGCCCGGGTGCCGTAGACCTTCGTGACGGACTCGATGGTGGCGAGGTTGACGGCCACGTGTGCTGCGCTCCTGGATTCGGCGGTCGGGGCCGCGCCGATCTCCCGGTACGCACCCCATTCGGGGTCGCCCCGATCTCCCCAGCCTAACGGGGAAGCCGGCGGGGCCCGCTACGGCAGTACGCCCGCCCCCGGGACCGGGCCGTACGTCGCGTGCGCGGTGCGGCAGGTGCCGGACGCGCGCAGGGCCTCGGCGACGGCGGCCGCCGCCTCGGCGTCCTTGGCCAGGAAGGCGCAGGTGGGGCCGGAGCCGGAGACCAGGGCGCCGAGGGCGCCGGCCTCGGTGCCGGCCCGCAGGGTCGCGGCGAGCGACGGGCGCAGCGAGAGGGCGGCCGACTGGAGGTCGTTGGCGAGCGCGCCGGCCAGCGCGACGGGGTCACCGTCGGCGAGGGCGGCGAGCAGGGCGGGGTCGGCGTCGGGGGTGGGCACCTCGGTGTCGCCGGAGCCGGTGCCGGCCTCCTCCCGGAGGCGGTCGCACTCGCGGAAGACGGCGGGGGTGGAGAGTCCGCCGTCGGCGACGGCGAAGACCCAGTGGAAGGTCCCGGTGACGGGCAGCGGGTCCAGGATCTCGCCGCGTCCCCGGCCCAGGGCGACGCCGCCGAGGAGGGCGAAGGGCACGTCGGAGCCGAGTTCGGCGGCCAGTTCCAGCAGCGTCCCGGCGGGGGTGCCGAGCTCCCACAGCGCGTCGCAGGCCACCAGGGCGGCGGCGCCGTCGGCGCTGCCGCCGGCCATCCCGCCGGCCACCGGGATGGCCTTGGCGATGTGCAGCCGCACGTCCGGCTCGCCGAGGCCGTGCCGGGCGGCGAGCAGCCGGGCCGCGCGGGCGGCGAGGTTGCTGTCGTCGAGCGGGACGGCGGCCGCGTCGGGGCCGGAGCAGGTGAGGGTGACGCCCTCGCCCGGCCCGGCGGCGCTCGCCGTCACCTCGTCGCCGAGGGCGACCGCGAAGAAGACGTTGGCCAGGTCGTGGAAGCCGTCGGCGCGCAGCCCGCCGACTCCCAGCTGGACGTTGACCTTGGCGGGGACGCGTACCGTGATCACTCGGACTCCGGCTTCACGGGCTTGTGCTCGGCGATGGCGGCGAACTGCTCCACCGTCAGCATCTCGCCGCGCAGCTTGTGGTCGATGCCGGCGCCGGCGAGCGCCTGCTCGGCCGCGGCCGGGGAGCCGGCCCAGCCGGCGAGGGCGGCGCGCAGGGTCTTGCGGCGCTGGGCGAACGCGGCGTCGACGACGGCGAACACCTCGGTGCGGCTCGCGGTGGTCCGCGGCGGATCGCGGCGGATCAGCGAGACGAGCCCGGAGTCGACGTTCGGCGCGGGCCAGAACACGTTGCGCCCGATGGCGCCGGCCCGCTTCACCTCGGCGTACCAGTTGGCCTTGACCGAGGGGACGCCGTACACCTTGTTGCCGGGCTTGGCGGCGAGCCGGTCGGCGACCTCGCTCTGCACCATCACCAGGGTGCGCTCGATGCTGGGGAAGGTCGCCAGCATGTGCAGCAGCACGGGGACGGCCACGTTGTAGGGCAGGTTGGCGACCAGCGCGGTGGGCGGCGGGCCGGGCAGCTCGGTGACCTCCATGGCGTCGCTGAGTACCAGGTCGAAGGCGTCCGCCTTGCCGGGCAGCCGGGCGGCGACGGTGTCCGGCAGGTGCCGCGCCAGCACCGGGTCGATCTCGACCGCGGTGACGTGCCGCGCGACCTCCAGCAGCGCCAGCGTCAGCGACCCGAGCCCGGGCCCGACCTCCACCACGGAGTCCTCGGCCGTCACCCCGCCCGCCCGGACGATCCGCCGGACGGTGTTGCCGTCGATGACGAAGTTCTGCCCGCGCTGCTTGGTCGGCTTCACACCGAACGCGGCGGCCAGCTCCCGCACGTCGGCGGCGCCCAGCAGGTGGATGTCAGAGGTGGGATCGGTGGTGCTCACGCGCCAAGGATACGGGCGCGGGGAGCCCCCGGGGTTCGGCCACCGCGGCGGGGGCGCTCACCACCGGGTGCGGCGGCGCGCATGGCCCGGCGGAACGCCCGGTCCGGTCGGCTCAGTACCCGAAGGCCCTGGCCGTGTTCGCCGCGATGGCGGTGGCCAGCTCGTCCTCGTGCAGCCCCAGCGTCGCGGCCATCGAGCGGACGGTGACCGGGATCAGGTACGGCGCGTTGGGGCGGCCGCGGTACGGGTGCGGGGTGAGGAAGGGCGCGTCGGTCTCGACCAGCACGCGGTCCGGCGGGGTGGCGGCGAGGGCGTCCCGCAGCGGCTGGTTGGCCTTGAAGGTGACCGGTCCGGCGAAGGACAGGTACCAGCCGTGCTCGGCGCAGGTCCTGGCCATCGCGGCGTCGCCGGAGTAGCAGTGGAAGACGGTCCGCTCGGGGGCGCCCTCCGCCAGCAGCACCGCGATGACGTCCTCGTGGGCGTCCCGGTCGTGGATCACCAGGGCCTTGTCGTGCCGCTTGGCCATCTCGATGTGCCGGCGGAACGACTCCTTCTGGATCTCCACGCCCTCGGGACCGGTCCGGAAGTAGTCCAGGCCGGTCTCGCCCACGGCGCGGACCTGCGGCAGCGCGGCGAGCGCGTCGATCTCGGCGAGGGCGGCGTCGAGCGCGGCGGCGCCGCCGGCCGGGCGCTGCTGCCCGGACCAGCCGTCCGGGTCGCCGAGGAAGATCCGCGGCGCCTCGTTGGGGTGCAGGGCGACGGCCGCGTGCACCTGCTCGAACTCGGCCGCCAGATCGGCGGCCCAGCGCGAGCCGGGCACGTCGCAGCCCACCTGGACGACGGTGGTGACGCCGACGGAGGCGGCGCGCGCCAGGCCCTCGGCGGGGGTGCCGGACTGCATGTCCAGGTGGGTATGCGAGTCGGCGACCGCCACCGCCAGCGGGGCGGGCAGCGGCGGTGGCGTCGACCGGTCGTCGTCCTTCTTCGCCATCAGGCGGCGGGCTTCTCTTCGAGGCGCGGGAACAGGATCTCGCCCTTGGTGACGGTGGCGCCGGCGGGCAGCCGGCCCCAGTCCGCCGCGGTGGCGACGGTCTGCGCGGACAGCGCGCCGAGACCGGCGGCCTCGGCCCCGAGCGAGACCCAGAGCTTCTCGGCGGTGGCCGGCATCACCGGGTTGAGCAGCACGGCGGTGGCCCGCAGCGCCTCGGCGGCGGTGTAGAGGATGGTCGCGAGGCGCGCCCGGCCCTCCTCGGACTCGTCCTTGGCGACCTTCCAGGGCGCCTGCTCGGTGAGGTAGCCGTTGACCTGCTTGACGAACTCGAAGACCGCCGCGAGGCCGCCGGCGAAGTCCAGCTCCTCGCCGATCTTCCGGTCGGCGGTCGCTACCGCCGCCGTCAGCCCGTCCGCGACGGCCTGCTCGGCCGGGCCGTGGGCCGGCGAGGCCGGCAGCGCCCCGTCGAAGTACTTGCCGACCATGGCCGCCACCCGGGAGGCCAGGTTGCCGAAGTCGTTGGCCAGCTCGGAGGTGTACCGGGCGGTGAAGTCCTCCCAGGAGAACGAGCCGTCGGTGCCGAACGGGATGGCCCGCAGGAAGTAGTAGCGGTAGGCGTCCACGCCGAAGTGCGAGGTGAGGTCCTGCGGGGCGATGCCGGTCAGGTTGGACTTGGACATCTTCTCGCCGCCGACCATCAGCCAGCCGTTGGCGACGACCCGCTTGGGCAGCGGCAGTCCGGCGGCCATCAGCATGGCCGGCCAGATCACCGCGTGGAACCGCAGGATGTCCTTGCCGACCAGGTGCACGGAGGCCGGCCAGAGTTCGGCGAAGCGCTCCGGGTCGGTGCCGTAGCCGGCCGCGGTGATGTAGTTCTGCAGCGCGTCGACCCAGACGTAGAGGACGTGCTTCTCGTCCCAGGGCAGCGGCACGCCCCAGTTGAAGGTCGAGCGGGAGATCGAGAGGTCCTTGAGGTCCTGCTCGACGAAGCGCAGCACCTCGTTGCGGGCCGAGGCGGGCTGGATGAAGTCCGGGTTCGCGGCGTAGAACTCCAGCAGCTTCGGGCCGTAGGCGGAGAGCCGGAAGAAGTAGTTCTCCTCCTCCAGCCACTCGACCGGCCGCTTGTGCACGGCGCAGAGCTTCTCGCCCTCGGTGGCGCCGTCCAGCAGCTCGGCGGGGAGCTTGTACTCCTCGCAGCCGACGCAGTACGGGCCGGAGTAGCCGCCCTTGTAGATCTCGCCCTTGTCGTAGAGGTCCTGGACGAACTCCTGCACCCGGTCGGTGTGCCGTTCCTGGGTGGTGCGGATGAAGTCGTCGTTGGCGATCTCCAGGTGCTGCCAGAGCGGCTTCCACGCCTCCTCGACCAGCTTGTCGCACCACTCCTGCGGGGTGACGCCGTTGGCCTCGGCGGTGCGCAGGATCTTCTGACCGTGCTCGTCGGTGCCGGTCAGGTACCAGACCTTCTCGCCGCGCTGGCGGTGCCAGCGGGTCAGCACGTCGCCCGCCACGGTGGTGTAGGCGTGGCCCAGGTGCGGGCGATCGTTGACGTAGTAGATCGGGGTGGTGACGTAGTACGCCGGGGTCGCGTCCCCGGTGGTGCTGTGTTCTGCAGTGGCCGCCATGGTCGGCAAGCTTAATCGGGTACGGGGGCGGCCCTCGACCCGTGCCCACCGGGGGCCGGCGCCGCCCGCCCGTCGGCGCCTCGCGCCGGTCCCCGGTCGGCTCCCGCTCCACCGGGTCGTCCGGCCGCCGGTCCGCCGACCGGCCGCCGAACCGTCCTCCCGGGCTCAGCCCGTCACGCGCGCCCAGAGCCGGGCCAGCCGTCCGCGCGGCGCGGCGGGCGCGGCCACCGGCTGGGCGCCGGCCGGCTCGGCGTGCGCCGAGTAGCCCGGGGCGTGCTGCCAGGACTTGTCCGCGCTGGCCACCCGGCCCTCGCGCATGATCCGGACGGTGTGGCCGCCGCAGCCCGGGCAGGTCGGCTTGAGCAGCGGCGACGGCACCCGGACACCGTTGGCGTGGTACTCGAACACGACGTGCCCGTCCCGGGCCATGTGGTGCTCGATGTCATACGCCTGCTCCCAGCCGTATCCGCAGCTCAGGCAGGCGAAGGAGTAGGCCTCCCGGACGGTCTCGACAGGGGTCTGCGGCCGGCCGGTCAGGCCGGGGTCGCTCAGCGCATTGCCACCGCGGGGGCTACCGATCGTCTCGCTCATAGCAGTCTCCCAGCGCCCGCCGGGCGCTCGCCCGGCTGGGTCTTTCCATCCCAGGAAATGCCCGGACCGCCCCGGCCGATGCCCCTCTTGTGAAGACTTGGACGCGGATTGGGAATCCCTATACGAAAGGGTGGATCCTGACCGAAAACCACGGCCAAAGCTTCAGCTCGGCGGGCGTTTACCGGGGCCTTCACTCCAAGGTACGCGCCCCCGTCACCCCCGGCACCTGCGGCTTTCAGGCCGGGCCGGCCGACGTGTTCTTGGCCGCCACCACCGCGTCGAACACCTCCCGCTTGGGCAGCGCCAGCTCCGCCGCGACCGCCGCGATGGCCTCCTTGCGGCGCTCCCCGGCCTCCTCCCGGACGGCCACCCGGCGGGCCAGCTCGGCCGGGGTCAGCTCGGCCGGGGCGGCCGGCGGGGCGCCCGCGACCACCACGGTGATCTCGCCCCGGACCCCGTCGGCGGCCCACTGCGCCAGCTCGCCGAGCGGGCCCCGCTTGATCTCCTCGTAGGTCTTGGTCAGCTCGCGGCAGACCGCGGCGGGGCGGTCGGCGCCGAACGCGAGGGCCATCGCGGCCAGCGTCTCGGCGATCCGGTGCGGGGCCTCGAAGAAGACCATGGTGCGCGGCTCGGCGGCGACCGTGGCCAGCTGGCGCGCCCGGTCCCCGGTCTTGCGCGGCAGGAAGCCCTCGAAGGTGAAGCGGTCCACCGGCAGGCCGGACAGCGCCAGCGCGGTGAGCACCGCGGACGGGCCGGGCACCGCGGTGACCTTGACGTCGGCGGCCACCGCGGCGGCCACCAGCCGGTAGCCGGGGTCGGAGACGGACGGCATCCCGGCGTCGGTCACCAGCAGCACCCGGGCGCCGCCCAGCAGCGCCTCGACCAGCTCGGGGGTGCGGCCTACCTCGTTGCCCTCGAAGTAGGAGAGCACCCGCCCGGCCGGGGTCACCCCGAGCGCCTGGGTGAGCCGGCGCAGCCGCCGGGTGTCCTCGGCCGCGATCACGTCCGCCGTGGCCAGCTCGGTGAGCAGCCGGGGCGGGGCGTCCGAGACGTCGCCGATGGGGGTGCCTGCGAGAACGAGTACTCCTGTCACGGGCCCCATCCTTGCAGTAACCGGGCCCCGGGTGTTTTTGGTGACGATTCGGGCAGCTTCGGAGGGAGCCGTCCTCCCCGAAGGAAGCGCCCCTACGATGTGGCGGATGAACGGCGACACGGCGGCGCAGACGCCCACTGGTACAGACCACACCGCGCAGGGTGGCGTCGGCGTGCCGGTCCTGACGGACCAGGCGTCCCCCGCCGTCCCCGCCCCGCGCGCGTCCGGGGAGGAGGAGCGCCCGGATCCGTCCTGGCTGCGGCGCCTGGCCCGGCACGGCTACACCCCGCCGCCGAAGGCCACGCTCGCCGAGCGGCTGGTGCCGCCGATGCCGGACGGCCCGGGCGTGACGCCGGCCCGGGTCGCCCCCTCCCCGGTCCTGCTGCGGCTCGGCGTAGCCGTGCCGGCGCCGCTCTGGTCCTGGCTCTGCCGCTGGGCCGGCTGGCTCGGCCCGCTCCTGGTGGCCCTGTTCGGCGGACTGCTCCGGTTCAGCGGCCTCGGCGAGCCGAACGCGATCATCTTCGACGAGACGTACTACGCCAAGGACGCGTACGCGCTCTGGCACGGCGGCTACGAGATCAGCTGGCCGGACGGCGCCAACGAGCAGATCATGGCGGGGTCGGCGGTGCCGTACCGGCCGGACCCGAGCTACGTGGTCCATCCGCCGGTCGGCAAGTGGATCATCGGCGCGGGCGAGCAGCTGTTCGGGATGAACCCCTTCGGCTGGCGGTTCGCGGTGGCGCTGCTCGGCACGCTGTCGATCCTGATGGTGGCCCGGATCGCCCGCCGGCTGTTCCGCTCGACCCTGCTGGGCTGCGTCGCCGGTCTGCTGCTCGCCGTGGACGGCCTGCACTTCGTGCTCAGCCGGGCCGCGCTGCTGGACCTGGTGGTGATGTTCTGGATCCTCGCCGCGTTCGGCTTCCTGCTGCTGGACCGCGACCGCACCCGGGCGAGGATCGTCGCGCGCCTGGGCGGTGTGGCGGACTCCGCCCTGGCCCAGCGGCTGAACCTCGGCTGGCGCCCGTACCGGATCGCGGCCGGCGTCTGCGTCGGCCTGACCTGCGCGACCAAGTGGAGCGGCCTGTACGTGGCCGCCGCCTTCGGTGTGCTGACCGTGCTCTGGGACGCCGGTTCGCGCCGGCTGGCGGGCGCCGGCCGCCCGTACCTGTGGACGCTGGTCCGGGACGTGGTGCCGGCCTTCGTCTCGGTCGTGGTGGTCTCCGCGGTGGTCTACGTGACCTCCTGGTGGGGCTGGTTCGCCAGCAGCACCGTGCCCGGCCGGGGCGGCTACGGCCGGGACTGGGCGGTCGGCCGGGACACCGCGTTCCCGTGGATCCCGGAGGGCCTGCGGGCGCTCTGGCACTACCACTCCACGGTGTACGACTTCCACACCCACCTGAGCGATCCGCACACCTACCAGTCCAACCCGTGGAGCTGGCTGGTGCTCGGCCGACCGGTCTCCTTCTTCTACGAGTCCCCGAAGCAGGGCCAGGCCGGCTGCACCGCGAGCGACTGCGCCCGCGAGGTGCTGGGCATCGGGACCCCGCTGCTCTGGTGGGCCGGCGCGGTGGCGCTGGTGTACTGCCTGTGGCGCTGGGCCGCCCGGCGCGACTGGCGGGCCGGCGCGGTGCTCTGCGGCCTGGCCGCCGGCTACCTGCCCTGGTTCGCCTACCAGCAGCGGACCATCTTCCTGTTCTACGCGGTGGCCTTCGTGCCGTTCCTGGTGCTCGCCGTGACGATGCTGGTCGGCGCCCTGATCGGGCCGGCCGGGGCGTCCCGCGACCGGCGGATCATCGGTTCCGCGGCGGCCGGGCTGCTGGTGCTGCTGATCGTCTGGAACTTCCTCTTCTTCTACCCGCTGTACACCGGGCAGACGATCCCGATGGACGACTGGCGCAAGCGGATGTGGTTCAACACCTGGATCTGACGGTCCCGGGGCGGGAACCGTGCCGGCGTGGTGCGCGACACGTACCAGATCCGTCACAAGACCCGGGCGTTTCGTCGGCGCACCGAGTTCGGCTGCCTAGGCTGGTCACCGAACGCGTATCCGGCCACCTCCGGCTGCGGCCAGTCGCCAGACCCTTGGGGGAACAGCACCATGCGCAGAGGCGCCAAGATCGGCATCATCACCGGCGTTTCCGTCGCCGTGCTCGCGGGCGGCGGGTACGGGGCCTACAGCCTCGTCGGGTCGGGCGGCTCCGACACCGCCGAGGCCAAGAAGGCCCGCACGGTGGTCGCCGAGCCTCCCAGCGCCGAGCAGGCCGCGGCCGGGGCCAAGGACTTCCTGGAGGCCTGGGCCGCCGGTGACATCGCCAAGGCGGCCGGGCTGACCGACGACCCGGCGGCCGCGACCGCCGCGCTGACCGCGTTCAAGGACCAGGTCAAGCCCAGCGCGCTGACCCTCGCGCCGTCCGGCCCGGCCACCCCGGCCGCCTTCGCCTCCGCGACCGGCACGCCCTCGCCGGCCGCCAAGCCCCCGGCCGCCACCGGCTCCGCGGCGCCGACCGCGGCGGGCACCGAGTCCCCGTCGGCCTCCGCCTCCGCCGCCCCCTCCGGCGTGCTGATGGGCTTCAAGGCCCGCGCCGAGTTCGAGGGCACCAACCGGGTCTGGGACTACAACGGCTTCCTGGGCGTCGTGAAGATGAGCGACAACACCCCGGCCGTGCACTGGGCCCCGTCGGTGATCCACCCGCACCTGACCGCCGGCGAGGTGATCGCCACCCAGCCGGTCTTCGCCCCCGCGGGCAACGTGGTCGACCGCAACGGCAAGGCGCTGCAGGGCGCCTCGATCACCCCGGCGCTGATCTCGACCCTCCAGGACAACGCCCGCAAGCTCCTCCAGGCCGACCCGACCAAGGACCAGAGCGACGCCGGGAGCGGCGTGGTGATCACCGACGCGGCAGGCAAGGGCGTCACCGACAAGCTGTTCACCATCGTCGAGCCGAAGCCGGCCAAGCCGTTCAAGGTCACCATCGACAACGCCGTGCAGGCCGCCGCCGAGAAGGCGATGGCGGACCTCGGCGGCAAGCAGGGCTCGATCGTGGCCATCGAGCCGAGCACCGGCCAGGTGCTGGCCTTCGCCAACGCGCCGGCCACCGGCCAGAACCGGGCCTTCGTCGGCCTGCTGGCCCCGGGCTCGACGATGAAGATCGTCACCTCGGCGGCCCTGCTGGAGGCCGGCGTCAACCCGGACACCCCGGTCGCCTGCCCGGTGAAGAGCAGCAACCCGAAGGCGATCCCGAACTCGTTCCCGGACGCCTACCCGAACAACACGCTCCAGCAGGACTTCATGATCTCCTGCAACACCGCCTTCATCGACCAGGGCCTGGCCAGCCTCAAGCCGGCCACCCTCGGTGCCACCGCGAAGGACGTCTTCGGCATCGGCCTGGAGTGGAAGACCGGCCTGCCCAACGTCGACGGCCGGGTGCCGGACCCGGGCGCCAACAAGGACGAGCAGGCCATGCAGTCGATCGGCCAGGGCAAGGTCCAGATGAACCCGCTGGCCATCGCCTCGATCACCGCCACGGTGCAGAGCGGTGAGTTCAAGCAGCCGATCCTGGTCGCCGACCTGCCGCAGCAGAAGGCCGCCCGCAACCTCTCCGCGGACGCCGACGCCAAGCTGAAGGCGATGATGGCCGCCACCGCCAAGGACGGCACGGCCAAGGCCGCGATGGCCGGCATCTCGGACAACGCCGGTGCCAAGACCGGCTCGGCCGAGGTCGCCGGGATGGACACCACCAACAGCTGGTTCACCGCCTACCGGGGCAACATCGCCGTCGCCGCCGAGGTCCAGGCCGGTGGCCACGGCGCCGACGCGGCCGGCCCGGCCGTCGCCGCCGTCATCAAGGCGGCCGGCAACCGCTGACGCCCGGCCGGCGCCGCCCCGCGGTCAGCCCCGGGGCAGCGCCGGCTCCGGCAGGGTCAGCAGGCAGCCGGCCGGCACCGGCGGGCTCCCGCTCCACCGCCGGGCGGCCAGCCGGGGCCAGATCACCAGGACGGCCGGCAGCGCCAGGTAGCCGAAGCGCCCGGCCGGCGCCAGCATGAACGCGATCGCCAGCCCCGCCGCCAGCAGGTCGGCGGCGGCGATCGCGGAGACCGGCGGCCGGGCCAGCAGCCAGATCGCCACCCCCAGCCCGCCCACCGTCATCAGCGCCAGCGACACGGTGTGCCCGGTCGGGCCGAACCCGGCCAGCACCTTGCCGGGCAGCGGGCTGCCGGCCGGCGTCTGGATCGCGGTCAGCCCCAGGGGGAACCGCACCACCTGTTCGCGCAGCTCGTCGGCCCGGACCAGCACCGAGGGCAGGATCACCAGCAGGCCGGTACCGAGCGCGGTCAGTCCGGCCCGGGCCGCCGGGCGCCGCCCGTAGAGCCGCCACAGCAGCAGGACGGCCACCGGCAGCGCCGGCCAGGCCGTCCACTTCAGGGTGCAGGCCAGCGCGAGGACCAGCCCGGCGCCGATGGTGCGGTCCCGTTCGGCGAGGGCCATGGCCAGGCAGCAGACCCCGATCAGCGGCAGGTCCACCCCGCCGACCGCCAGGGCCAGCGCGATCAGCGGCGAGGCGGTGAGCACCGCCAGCGGCAGCAGCGGTGCCCGGTCCCGGGACGGCCGCAGCAGCCGCCAGCTGGCCAGCAGGCAGGCCAGGAAGGTCAGCGCGAACCAGATCCGGGCGTCCCCCACCACCTGCGCCACCGGATTGCCGCTGCCCACCAGGGCACGCGGCATCCCGAACAGCGTCATCGCCGGCAGGTAGGGGTTGTAGTCGGTGACCACCACCGGGTGCGGCAGGTACGGGCTGCCGGTGGTGAGCAGCAGGTGCGCCGAGCGCTCGACCACCATCACCTCGGACTGGTGACGCCCCTGCAGCGCCAGCAGCGCCAGCGGCACCAGGACGGCGCCCAGGAGGGCGACCCCGGCGGCCGCACGGGCCGCCCACCGGCGCGGCAGGACCAGGCAGAACAGCCCGGCGAGGGCGTACGCGGGGGCCGCCACGGTCCCCCAGAGCCGCTGGTTGGGCAGGTCCGACACGAGCGGGAAGGCCGCCGCCCAGCCGGCCGCCACCAGGCAGCCGAACAGCTGGACGCGCCGCAGCGCGGCGAGCCGGGTCGGGTTCAGCCGATCGGGCGGGGTGCCGGTGGACCGGTCACCACGCTGACGGGGGAACGGCCGGGGCGCCGCCGTACCGCGCGGACGGTCTCGTCGGGTCGGCGGCCCGGCCTCTGCGGGCGGGGCCGGCGCGGCCCCACGGCCGGTGAAGCGGCCGCGCGGGCGGGAGTAGCCGGGCGTGCGGGTGCTCACCATGGTGGAAGGTTATGGGCGGGGGCCACGCCGTGTCGCCATCTCCGGGCCGGGAGTCTGCGGTGGCACGGACGGGGCCGTCGAGTGGCATTCGCCCTTCGACGGCCCCGTCCGCGGGTGCTCGGTACGCGAATCTCAGCCGGCCGGGTTGCCGGCCGTGGCGTCGGTCGGCCGCGCCGCCTTCTCCAGCTTGGAGTGCTTCATGCTGTAGCCGAAGTAGACGACCACGGCGAGCGTCAGGGCGATCGCTCCGGCCCGGAACGTGTCGGCGTGCAGGCCGGTGATCAGGTAGACGCAGAAGCCGACGCTGACCAGCGGGACGACCGGGTAGCCGGGCACCTTGAAGCCGCGCGGCAGGTCGGGCTGGGTGCGGCGCAGGATGATCACGCCGACCGAGACCACCGAGAAGGCGATCAGGGTGCCCAGGCTGGTGATGTCGGCCAGGACGTTCAGCGGGATGAAGGCGGCCAGCGCGCCGACGCCGAGGCCCACCACGATGGTGTTCCAGACCGGGGTGCCGGTGCGCGGCGAGAGCTCGGCGAAGCGCTTGGGCAGCATGCCGTCGCGGCCCATCGAGTACAGGATGCGGGTCTGGCCGTAGATCACCACGAGGGTGATGCTGAAGATCGAGATGATCGCGCCGATCGCGAAGACGATGGCGGGCCAGCTCTGGCCGGTGATGTCCTGGAGGATCTGGGCGAGGCCCGCCTCCTGGCCGTCGAACTTCTCCCAGGGCTGCGCGCCGATGCCGGCCAGCGCCACCAGGATGTACAGCAGGGTGACCACGACCAGCGAGATGATGATCGCCATCGGCAGGGTGCGGCGCGGGTTCTTGACCTCCTCACCGGCGGTGGACACGGCGTCCAGGCCGATGAACGAGAAGAAGATGCTGGAGGCCGCCACCTGGACGCCGCCGATGCCCAGCGGCATGAACGGGGTCAGGTTGCCGGAGTGGAAGCCGGTCAGGCCGACCCCGATGAAGAGCAGCAGGATGAGGATCTTGATGCCCACCATGGCCGCGTTGACCTTCACCGACTCGCTGACGCCGCGGATCAGCAGGGTGCAGACCATCGCGACCAGCAGCAGGGCCGGCAGGTTGAACCAGTGGGTGCTGTCGGGCGCCCCGGAGACCGCCTCGGGGATCTTGAACCCGAAGGCCAGGTCGAAGAACTTGTTGAGGTACTCGGCCCAGCTCACCGCGATCGCGGAGGCCGAGACGCCGTACTCCATCAGCAGGCAGATGCCGACCGCGAACGCGACGCCCTCGCCGAGGGTGGCGTAGGCGTACGAGTACGAGGAGCCCGAGACCGGGATCGCGGAGGCCATCTCGGCGTAGCAGAGCGCGGTGAGGCCGGCGGTGACCGCGGCGATCACGAAGGAGAGGATCACGGCCGGACCGGCCGACGGCACGGCGGTGCTGAGCACGAAGAAGATGCCGGTGCCGATGGTGGCGCCGATCCCGATCGAGGACAGCTGCCAGAGGCCGATCGTGCGGCGCAGGTGGATACCGGAGCGTCCGCCCTCCTCGGGCGCACCGGCGGGAAGGCCGTCGCGGCCCTCGCTCTCGGCGATCAGGGTCGAGACGGGCTTGCGCCGCAACAGGCGCGCGCCGAGGGCGTTGCTGGCCAAAACGAGGATCCTTGCTGGGCGAGGGAGGGTGTCCTAGCGGCCGGTCACTCGACGCGCCGTGGGGTGCCATCGGGGACCAACCGAACAAAGATGGGACAGTACCCCGCGAATGCACCAGTGTCGCAAACGAACAGTCGCGCGGTGCGCATTGTACGAATCGTCGCACTGGCATGCACAAACCGGACACTTCGCAAACGGCGGATCTTGGAACGAGCCGCTAAGCCGCAGGTCAGCGACGTGCCCCCGGCGCACGGGCCGTTCCACCCCTCACCGCCCGAGAACGGCCTGCATCACCGACCGGGCGATCGGTGCCGCCAGCGCGCCGCCGGTGACATCGGTCGCGTCGCTGTCCGCGATCACGACCGCGACCGCCACCGGCGCCACCGCGCCGGAGCCGGCCGGCTTGGCCCACCCGATGAACCAGGCGTAGGGCGTCCCGGAGTTGTCCACCCCGTGCTGGGCGGTGCCGGTCTTCCCCCCGACCACCGCCCCGCCGATCCGCGCGTTGCGCCCGGTGCCGTTCTCCACCACGTCGGTCATCAGCCGCTGCACCTGCCCGGCCACCGCCGGGCTCATCGCCTGCCGGTACGCGGCCGGGCGCATCAGCTGCACGGTGGTGCCGTCCTGCTTGGTCAGCTTGTCCACAAGCTGTGGACGCATCACGGCGCCGTTGTTGGCGACCCCGGCCGCGACCATCGCCATCACCAGCGGGGTGGCCGCCGTGTCGAACTGGCCGATCGAGGAGAGCGCCAGCTGGGACTCGTTCATCCGGGTGTCGAAGTTGGAGCGGGCCGGCCGGACCGGGACGTCCAGCCTCGGGTCGTTGAAGCCGAAGTTCGCGGCCGTCTCCACCATCCGGTCCAGCCCGACCTGCACCCCGAGGTAGCCCAGCACGCTGTTGCAGCTGTGGACCATCGCGGTGTCCAGCGACTGCCCCGGCTCGTCGCACGCCGGGGTGTCGTTGACCAGCGGCGTGGTGGTCCCCGGCAGGACGTACGGGTAGGGCGCGCCGGTCGGCGCGTCCGGGTCCGTGACGACGCCGTGCTGCAGCGCGGCCGCGGCGGTGACCACCTTGAAGGTCGAGCCGGGCGGGTAGGTCTGGCGCAGCGCCCGGTTGAGCATCGGCTGGTCGGCGTCGGCCTGCAGCCGGTTCCAGGCCTCCTGGTCGGCCGCGGAGGAGCCCGCTAAGCTGCCCGGGTCGTACGAGGGGGTGCTGGCCAGTGCCAGGATCCGGCCGGTGGCGGGCTCGATCGCGGCGACCGCGCCCTGCTGCCCGCCGAGTCCGCGCATCGCGGCCTGCTGGGCGGCCCGGTCGATGGTCGTGTAGACGTCCCCGCCGGGGTTCTGCTTGCGGGCGACGGCGTCCCAGACCGCCCAGCTCGCCAGCCGGCTGTCCGTCCCGGAGAGCAGGTCGTCCTCCGTCCCCTCCAGCTGGGTGTTCCCGTAGGCCTGCGAGGAGTACCCGGTGACGGCGGCGTACAGCGGGCCGTCGGTGTAGGTGCGCTTGTAGTCGTACCGGCCACCGGTGGGTTCGGAGCCGGTGACGCTGTCGGCGCCGACCAGCAGGTTGCCGCGCGGCTGGGAGTACCGCTCGATGGTGAGCCGCTGGTTGGCCGGGTTGTGGTCCAGTTCGTCGGCCCGGAACACCTGGACCCGGGTGGCCTGGACGCACAGCGCCACGGTCAGCAGCAGGCAGAAGGTGCCCGCGCGGCGGCCGGTGACGGAGATCCCCGGCCGGCCCTGCGGCCCGCCGCCCCGGGAGCGGCCGAGCGCCATCAGACCTCCCCCGCGGACGGGCGGCGGGCGATGTCGCTCATCCGCACCAGCAGCGCGACGATGATCCAGTTGGTGACCACCGAGGAGCCTCCCTGGGCGACGAACGGGAGCGTCATCCCGGTCAGCGGGATGAGGTCGAGCACCCCGCCGGCCACCACGAACACCTGGAGGCCGACGATCGACGCCAGCCCGATCGCGAGCAGCCGGCCGAACGGGTCCCGCAGCGCGATGCCGGTGCGAAAGCCCCGGGCGACCAGCAGCGCGTACAACAGGAACAGCGCGATCAGCCCGGTCAGCCCCAGCTCCTCGCCGATGGTCGCGAGGATGAAGTCGGACTTGGCCGCGAACCCGATCAGCACGGAGTGCCCGTTGCCGAGGCCGCTGCCCAGCTCCCCGCCCCAGGCGAAGGCGAACAGCGACTGGGCGATCTGGTTGGCACCCCGGCCCTCGGCGATCGAGCCGAGCGGGTCCAGCCAGTCGTTGACCCGGCTGTGCACGTGCGGCGAGAGCCAGCCGACCCCGACCGCGGCCACCGCGGCCAGGAACAGCCCGATGGCGATCCAGCCGCTGCGCGCGGTCGCCACGTAGAGCATGACCACGAAGAGGCCGAAGAAGAGCAGCGAGGTGCCGAGGTCGGTCTCCAGGACGAGGACGCCCACGAAGGCCGCCCAGATCAGCAGGACCGGCCCGAGCACCCGCCCGCGCGGCAGCTGGAACCCGAGCACCCGGCGGCCGGTCAGCGCCAGCGCGTCCCGGTGGACCGCCAGGTAGGCGGCGAAGAAGACCGCCAGCAGGATCTTGGCGAACTCGCCCGGCTGGAACGAGAGCGGTCCGACGGTGATCCAGATCCGCGAGCCGTACACCGGCGGGAAGAAGATCGGCAGCACCAGCAGCACCAGCGCCACCAGGGCGCCGATGTACGCGTAGCGCCGCAGCCGCTTGTGGTCGCGCAGCAGCACCACCACCGCGATGAACAGCGCCACCCCGAGCGTGGACCAGAGCAGCTGGGTGGGGGCCGCGCCGCCGCCGGGAGTGGCCCGGTCCAGCCGGTAGATGACGACCAGTCCGATCCCGTTGAGCAGCACGCCGATCGGCAGCGGCAGCGGATCGGCGTACCGCGCCCGCCAGCGCACCACGGCGTGCGCCAGCAGCGCGAGCACGCCGAGCGCGGCGCCGTACTCGGCGGCGTCGGCGGGGACCGTGCCGTCGATGTTGACCCCGACCTCGGCGTAGCCGAGGACGGCGATCAGCACGGCGGCCAGGACCAGCGCGAGCTCGGTGTTGCGCCGGGTCCGCACCGTCCGGCGGGGCCGGCCGGCGGTTCTCGTCACGGCGGAGGGTGTCGCCACGGACCGTCCTGGGTGTCCTGCTGCGCGGGTGTGCTGCTGACGGAACGACGGCCGGGGCGGCCGGGCGACCGGGCCCGTCCGCCCCGGCCCGGCCGTCCGGTCCGGCGGGTGCGGCTCAGGCGGAGGCCGGGGTGGAGGCCGGGGCGGAGGCCGGGGCGGGCTGCACCCGGGACGCCTCGACGGTGGCCCTGAGTTCGGCCTCGGCCCCGGCGGAGAGCGAGGTCTGGATGATCCGGCCGCCGTAGCGGGCCAGCGCCGGCACGACCTTGTCGGCCGTGGCCCGGCGGACCAGCAGGAACACCGCGGCGGTGCCCGGCTGGAGGTGCTGGGCGACCTCGCGCATGAAGTCGTCGTCCACCCCGATGTCGGTGGAGGCGCCGACCGCCGCGCCGGCGGCGCCGCCCACCGCCGCGCCGAGCAGCGGCATGAAGAACAGCAGACCGATGACGCCGCCCCAGAGCGCTCCCGAGGCGGCGCCCGCACCCGTGGTGCTGACCTGCTGGTGCAGCTTGATCCTGCCGTCCTCGCGGCGTTCCACGACGACCGCGTCCTCCAGGTCGATCAGCTTCTGGGTCTGCAGTCCGACCGCCTCGTTGCGCACCGCCTGGGCGGTGGCCAGATCCGGGTAGGCGATCGCGAAGAGATTGCTCATGCGCTGGTCCTTCCAATCCGTCGGACGTACCGGCCGGGCGCGGGCGCCGGTGCCCCGGTTCGTCACCCTAACGAGCGTTATCCGCAGATATGAGCTCTTGCGGCCGGTGTGTCCCTCCCCGTCGAACCGGCCCGCCGTCACCCGCACCGCCGCCCGGCCCCGCCACCGCACCCGCCGCCGGCCGTCCGACCGGCGCCCGCGCCGACCCGGGCGGCGCACGCCTGGGCATCCGGCGGCCGATGTCCCACCGGCGCCCGGGAGTTCGCGCCGGAGTCCGGCGGCCCGTGCACCGGACCGCGTTGGCCATGGCGAACTGATGATCCCTAGGATCGGGCGGGTGACTACCGGACGACGCCCGAAGGCCAGGCTCGGCAGCCTGCTGGCCGCCCTGGCGATAACAGGCGGCGCGCTGCTCAGCGGCCTGCCCGCCCATGCCGACGAACCATCAGCCGGCAACGCCGGCAAGGAAGCCCCCCGGGTCGACCTCGTCCTGGACGTCAGCGGCTCGATGCGAGCCACCGACATCCAGGGCAAGAGCCGCATCGCGGTGGCCCAGCAATCCCTGAACGAGGTGATCGACGCCCTGCCCCCGGAGACCGACTTCGGCATCCGCACGCTCGGCGCCAACGTCCCCGGCGAGGCCGACAAGGCCCAGGGCTGCCTGGACACCAAGCAGCTCTTCCCGGTCGGCAAGACCAACAAGGTCGAGGCCAAGACCGCGGTCGCCACCCTGCGCCCGACCGGCTGGACCCCGATCGGCCTGGCCCTGCGCGGCGCCGCGCAGGACCTGGGCAAGGGCGAGACCACCCGCCGGGTGGTGCTGATCACCGACGGCGAGGACTCCTGCGCCCCGCCGGACCCGTGCGACGTGGCCCGTGAGCTCGCCGCCCAGGGCATCCACCTGGTGATCGACACCCTCGGCCTGGCGCACGACGACAAGACCCGCCAGCAGCTGCTCTGCATCGCCAACGCGACCGGCGGCACCTACACCGACGTCCGCACCCAGGAGCAGCTCACCGACAAGGTGAAGCAGCTGGTGGACCGCTCCAACGACACCTACACCGTGGCACCGGTCAAGACGGCGGGCACCGACAAGTGCGAGAGCGCGCCCGTCCTCACCCCCGGTGTCTACAGCGACCGGGAGAAGTTCTCCGAGCACCGGGTCTACCGCGTCCCGGTCAAGGCCGGGCAGGAGCTGCGCGCCTCGGTCAGCGTCGCGCTGGACCGCGGTGTCGCCCGTGACTACGGCGTCCTGCTCCAGGCCACCAGCGCCACCGGCCAGGAGCTGGTCCGCGGCACCGACGCCGGCAGTGGCCGGACCGACGTGATCTCCACCGGTCTGCGCTGGTCCACCGACGACTCCAAGGGCTACGCCTCCGCGACGCCGTCCGCCTCGCCGAGCGGCAAGCCGGAGACCACCGTCTGCCTGGTCGTCAGCAACTCGCTGGCCGCCCTGCCCGGCGTCCAGGCCGACCCCGGGCTGCCGCTGGAGCTGACGGTCGACCTGTCCGCCGCCTCGCCCGCCCCGGACGGCCCGGCGATGGGTCTCGGCCGCGGCTGGATCCTGCTGCTGGTGCTCACCCTGGCCGGCCTGCTGACCGGCCTGCTGTTCGGCTGGATCGCACGCTGGCGGATCGCTGTCTGGCGGGAGAACTGACCATGCGTACCTCGACGACCCGCGCCGCGCTCGCCGCGCTCGCCCTGCTCCCCGCCCTGGTGCTGGCGGCCCCCGCGGCCTCCGCCGCCTCGCCGTCCCCCTCCGCCAGCGCGAGCGGGACGCCCGCCCCGGCCACCAAGGCCGGAACGTCCTTCCTGACCGCCATCAACCTCGCCCCCGGCCAGGACGCCAACGTCGCCGCCTCCACCGGCGACTACCTGTACTGGGCGTTCGGCGCCTCCGAGGGCCAGACCGCGACGGTCGGCCTGACCGTCGGCCTGGCCCCCTCCGCCGACCGGCACGGCCCGCAGACCTGGAGCGTCGAGGTGTTCGACGGGCTGCGCCGCCGCCAGTCCTGCACCGCCGGCACCCAGAACGCCACCGCCGACCCGGCCGCCGCCTCGCTCGCGCTCAGCTGCACGCTGCGCGAGGTCCGCTCCTGGGCCGAGCCCTGGTCCGGGGACCCGCTGCCCGGCACCTACTACGTACGGCTCTCGCTCGCCGACGCCCCGCAGCCGGACCTCGGCCTCGCCGCCTCCGTCCAGCTGCACGTCAGTGCCAAGGGCGACGCCGACAACGCCCAGCCGGAGGGCGGGGAGCTGAAGGCCCCGCTGGTCCCGCCGGTCGGCGGCGGCGCCGCGACCGCCAAGGCGGCCGCCCCCGAGGAGGCCGAGGACCACTGGTACACCGGCTGGTTCTCCGGCTGGAACAGCCGGTGGTTCTGGACCCTGGCCGGCGGCGTGCTGGCGGCCCTGGCCGGGGTCGCCGGCTACACCCTCACCCGCCACCCGCGCGGCCGCCGGCCGGCCCGCTACGGCTCCGTGCCGCCGCAGGCCGGTGCCCCGCAGCCGGGCCCGTACGCGGGCTCGGGCCAGCCCTGACGGCACCCGACACCCTCCCGAGGGCCGGCCGGAGCCTCTCCGGCCGGCCCTCGGCCGTCTCGCCGGTCCGGCGGCACCGCTCTACGCTCGAAAGGTGACCCGGCAGCCGGACGGCAGGATCGTGGTCGGTGTGGACGGCTCCCCGCTCTCCCTCGCCGCCGTCCGCTGGGCCGCCCGGCTCGCCGCCGTCACCGGCGGCCCGCTGGAGGCGGTGACCGTCTGGGAGTTCCCCTGCCTGCTGGGCGAGCACGGCCTCGTCCCGCCCGCCCTGGACGGCTTCGGCCCCGAGCGGCACGCCGCGCGGATCCTCGACGAGACCCTGGCCGCCGCACTGTCCTCCGCCGGACCCTCGGCCGGGCCCTCCGCCGTCCGGCGCCACCTCAAGGCCGGCTCGCCCGGTCCGGCGCTGACCGGCGCCGCCAAGGGCGCCGCCGCGCTCGTCCTCGGCAGCCGAGGCCGCGCCGCGCCGCCCGGTGCCGCCCTCGGCACCGTCACCCAGTACTGCGTGCACCACGCCCCGTGCACCGTCGTGGTGGTCAGGTGATCATCGTCACAGACCCAACTCCCGGCCCGAGACGGCCCGCTGACCGCCGGTCCGCCGCACCTTCCGGCACAACGCAGAAGTCCCGCCCGATCTCTCGATGGGGCGGGACTTCCTGTTGGGTGGAGCTGAGGGGATTCGAACCCCTGACCCCCTCGATGCGAACGAGGTGCGCTACCGGACTGCGCCACAGCCCCAACGAGAAGAAACTTTAGCACCTTTCGGAGGGGGCTCGTGACCACCCCCGGAGGACCGGACGGCCGGGGGTGCCGGAGCACCCCCGGGCGGTCACTCGTTGGCGGCGCGCCGGCGGGGTTCGGCGGCGGCGGGCTCGGCGTACTGGTCGAAGAGCGGGGTGTTGCGCGCCTCGGTCGCCCGGACCTCCCCGGTACGGACCTCTCCGGTCCGGGCCTCCGCCGGACGGCCGGCCGTCCAGGTGCCGGGGGCCGACAGGTCGAGGCCCCGGCTGACCCGGGGCGCCACCGGAGCCGTGACGTAGGTCGGCAGCGGGACGGGGACGGGCTCCCAGGAGTCCGGCCCGGCCGCGCCGCGCTCGCGCATGCCGTCGACCCACTCCTCGTGCTCGGTCGCCTCCGCCAGTGCCGAGGCGGACGCCGGACCCGCCGGACCCGCCGGCTCCGGGGCCCGGTCGCGGTCGGTGGCGAGCCGCAGGTGCGAGCGGCCGCGCCCGGCCGGCTCCGCGGCCTCGGGGGCCCGCTCCGGCGCCTCCTCGGCGGGACCGGCCTCGGCACGCCGCTGTTCGCGCTTGCGCAGCCGCTCGGCGGCCTGGGCGGCCCGGACCCGGTCGATCTTCACCTCGTACCGCAGCCGCTCCAGCTTGCGCAGGTGGCCGATGTAGAGGGTCAGCAGGGTCGCCGGCACGGCCGGGACCCAGAGGAAGGCGAGGCCGGACACCGCCGCGACGACCGCGCCGAGGGCGAAGGCCAGGAAGAGGACGGTGACCATCCGGCGGCGCCGGGCCAGCAGCCGCGCCCGGGGCTCGATCCCGCCCCGCGCACCGGTGGGGCGCTCGGGGGCGCGGACCGCCGGCCGCTCTGGCTCCGCCTCCGGCAGCCGCTCCGGCTCCGGTGCGGTGCCGCCGTCGCGGTCGGCACCCGGATCGCCCTCGCGGTCGGCACCGGGACCGGCGCCGGGGTCGCCCGGGGCGGCCTCGTCCCGTACGGGAGGGCCGTCGTCGCTCTGCTCGTCGTCACGCGGTTCGTCGCCCAGGGCCCGGGCCGCCCGCCGCTCCAGCGCCGAACGCCCGGCCAGCAGGCGGATGGCGGTGCTGAAGCGTTCCGTCGGGCGCGCCTCGTTGAGCTCGTCCTGCCTGCGGAGCCACATCGGCACCAGATAGGCGGCCCAGGCCCCTACGATGACGGCGTAGATAAGGCCGCTACTGCTCACGTTTCATACCGTACGGGCGCCGGGGAAGGCACGGCAGCAATTTGGCGCGGCGTGTCGTGTGATCAAGCTGATTCTCCGACTATTTTGCCGGTATTTGTGCCCGTCCGTCGCCACGCCGATGCCATATCGATATTTGGTTCGAACATATATTCAATTACGCGGGCGCCGCGCCGAACTGAGCGTCCGCCAGCGTTCCAGCATCCCCTCGGGGACCTCCTCGGCGGTCAGCGCGTACACCAGGTGGTCGCGCCAGTCGCCGTCGATGTGCAGATAGCGCGGCCGCATTCCCTCCGAGCGGAACCCGAGCTTTTCCACCACCCGGCGGCTCGGTCCGTTCTCCGGCCGGATGCAGACCTCGATCCGGTGCAGGCCCAGGGTGGTGAAACAGTGGTCCACCGAAAGCGCCACGGCCGCCGGCATGATGCCCCGGCCGGCCACCGCCTCGTCGATCCAGTAGCCGACGTTGGCCGAACACATCGAGCCCCAGGTGATCCCGCCGACGGTCAGCTGGCCGACCAGCCGGCCCTGGTGGAGCACCACGAAGGGCAGCATCCGCCCGGCCGAGGCCTCACCGCGCAGGAACCGGACCATCTGCCGGTAGGTCGGGCGCGGGCCGGTGCCCCGGCCGGCCGGGCCGGGCGGCACGGTGGCCTCCCAGCGCCGCAGCCAGTCCCGGTTGCGGCGGCTGACCTCCTGCCACTCCCGCTGGTCCCGGCCCCGGATCGGGCGCAGCGCGACGTCCCCCTCGTGGAGTTCTACCGGCCAGCCGGCGTTCAGTGCGCTCTCCCGGAAGCAGGTGCGTCGGGCCGGGGGTGGTCCCCGCCGCCGAGCTGGTCGACGGCGTGCGCGAGCAGCGGCTCCAGGACGGCCAGGCCGTCCCTGACGCCACCGGTCGAGCCCGGCAGGTTGACGATCAGGGTACGTCCGGCGAGGCCCGCGAGCCCGCGGGAGAGCGCGGAGGTCGGGACCTTCTCGCGGCCGTACGCCCTGATGGCCTCGGGGATGCCGGGGATCTGCCGGTCGATCACCCGCGCGGTCATCTCGGGGGTGAGGTCCATCGGGGAGATGCCGGTGCCGCCGGTGGTGAGCACCACGTCGTACCCGGCCGCGACGGCCTCCCGCAGAGCCTCCTCGACCGGCTCGCCGTCCGGCACCACCCGGGGGCCGTCGGTGGTGAAGCCCATCGCGACCAGGCCGGCCACCAGCAGCGGGCCGCCGCGGTCCGCGTAGACGCCGGCCGAGGCGCGGTTGGAGACGGTGACGGCCAGCGCCCTCATCGCCGGCGCCCCCGTGACCGGCGCCCCCGCGTCCGGCGCGGTCATTCCGGGCTCCCCGCGGCGAACCAGTCGCCGCTCTTGCCGCCGGTCTTGCTGAGCACCCGGACGGACTCGATGGCGGCGCCCTTGTCGACGGCCTTGACCATGTCGATCACGGTGAGCCCGGCCACCGCGACGGCGGTGAGCGCCTCCATCTCGACGCCGGTCCGGTCGGCGGTCTTCACGGTGGCCGTGATCTCGACCGCGTCGTCGGTGACGGAGAGCTCGACCTTCACCCCGGAGACCGCGATCGGGTGGCAGAGCGGGATCAGCTCCGGTGTCTTCTTGGCGCCCATGATCCCGGCGATCCGGGCGACCGCGAGGGCGTCGCCCTTGGGCACGCCCTCGCCGCGCAGCAGCTCGACCACGCGGGGGGCGACCCTGACCCGGCCGGCCGCGACCGCGGTGCGCGCGGTGGTGGCCTTCTCGGAGACGTCGACCATCCGGGCCGCGCCCTGGTCGTCGACATGGGTGAGGCGGTCGCCGGGGGGTGAGGCGGTCACGGGTGGCTCCAGGGGGCGCGCAGATCGAATACCGCGCTACCGTACTCCTCGCTCCGGCCGGGGCGTGGGACGGGCCGTGTCAGCGGACGGGACGGCCCGGTCGCCGGGACCGGTCAGCCGCCGAGCAGGACGACGTCCACCTCGCTGCCGGCGGCGAGCTCGGTGACCTCCTCGGGCACCGTGATCAGGCAGTCCGCCCTGGCCAGCGCGCCGACCAGGTGCGAGCCCGCACCGCCGACCGGCTCCACCACGCCGTCGGCCGCCGCGTACCGGCCGCGCAGGAACTGCCGCCGCCCGGCGGGCGAGCGCAGCGCGACCGGGCAGACCGCCCGGACCACCGGGCGGTGGACGTCGGCGGCGCCGAGCATGGTGCGGATCACCGGGCGGACGAAGAGCTCGAAGGAGATGTAGGCGCTGACCGGGTTGCCGGGCAGGGCCAGCAGCGGGACACCGGCACCGTCGCCGATCCGGCCGAAGCCCTGCGGCTTGCCGGGCTGCATCCGCAGCCGGCGGAAGTCGACCCCGCCGTAGGACTCGAAGACCTCTTTGACCACGTCGTACGCGCCGACGCTGACGCCGCCGCTGGTGACGATCAGGTCGGCCCGGCCGAGCTGGTCCTCCAGGACGGCGCGCAGCCGTTCCGCGTCGTCCGGCACCCCGCCGACGCGGTAGGCGATGGCGCCGGCGTCCAGGGCGGCGGCGGTGAGGGTGAAGCTGTTGGAGTCGGCGATCTGCCCGGGGCCGACCGGCTCGCCGGGCTGGACCAGCTCGCTGCCGGTGGAGAGCACCACCACGCGCGGGCGGGGGCGGACCCGGACGGTGCCCCGGCCGATCGCGGCGAGCAGGCCGATCTGGGTGGGGCCGAGCCGGGTACCGGCTTCCAGGACCCGGTCGCCGGCGGTGACGTCGCTGCCGCGGCGGCGGATGTGGGCGCCCTCGGAGACCGGGCGCAGCACCCGGACCTCCTCGTCCTCGACCGGGGCGCCCATCGCGTCGGCGGCCCGGCCGGTGCCGCTGCCGCCGTCGGTCCACTCGACCGGGGCGACCGCCTGGGCACCGGGCGGGACGGGGGCGCCGGTCATGATCCGGGCGGCCTGGCCGGGGCCGACCCTGGGCAGTTCGGCGGCGCCGGCGGCGATGTCGCCGACCACCGAGAGCACCGAGGGGTACTCGGCGGTGGCTCCGGCGGTGTCGGCGGTGCGCAGGGCGTAGCCGTCCATCGAGCTGTTGTCGAAGGGCGGCAGGTCACCGCCGGCGAGCACGTCCTCGTCGAGCCGGCAGCCCTGGGCGTCGAGCAGCTGGAGCTCGATCGCGGGCAGCGGGCCGACCGCGGCCAGCACGTCGGCGAGGTGCTCGTCGACGGTCCAGAGCCGGGCCGGCCGGGCGGCCGGTGCCGGGTCCGCGGATCCGTCGCAGCAGGCTGCGGCGGGGGTGGGGCTGTTCTCCGTGGACCCGGTCATCGGCGCTCTCGCTCTCTGTCGGCGTGTCAGTCCTGCAGCTCGGAGGCGACGAACTCACGGAGCCAGGAGCGGAACTCCGGGCCCAGGTCCTCGCGCTCGGAGGCCAGACGGACGATAGCGCGCAGGTAGTCCGCGCGGTCACCGGTGTCGTAGCGGCGGCCCTTGAAGAGGACGCCGTGCACCTGGCCGCCGCTCTCGGCGTCGCGGGTGGTCAGCTCGCGCAGGGCGTCGGTGAGCTGGATCTCGCCGCCGCGGCCGGGCGGGGTCTCGCGCAGCACGTCGAAGACCGAGGGGTCGAGCACGTAGCGGCCGATGACGGCGTAGTTCGACGGCGCGTCGGCGGTCTCGGGCTTCTCGACCAGGTCGGTCACCTGGAAGACGTCCTCGCCGAAGCCGTTGGCCTTGACGGCCGCGCAGCCGTACAGGTGGATCTGCGAGGGGTCGACCTCCATGAGGGCGACGACCGAGCCGCCGAGCTCCTGCTGGACCTCGATCATGCGGGCGAGCAGCGGGTCGCGCGGGTCGATCAGGTCGTCGCCGAGCAGAACGGCGAAGGGCTGGCCGGCGACGTGCTGCTCGGCGACCGAGACGGCGTGGCCGAGACCCTTCGGGTCGCCCTGGCGGACGTAGTGCATGTTGGCCAGGTCGACGGACTCGCGCACCCGGCGCAGCCGGTCCTGGTCGCCCTTGCGGGCGAGCAGCTCCTCCAGCTCGTAGGCGCGGTCGAAGTGGTCCTCCAGCGCCCGCTTGTTACGGCCGGTGACCATCAGTATGTCGGACAGCCCGGCGGAGGCCGCCTCCTCGACGACGTACTGGATCGCCGGCTTGTCGACGACAGGCAGCATCTCCTTCGGAGTGGCCTTGGTGGCCGGGAGGAAGCGCGTACCCAGTCCGGCCGCGGGGACCACGGCCTTGGTTACCGGAATTCGGGAGCTGATCGTCGTCATGCGTTTACCTTACTAAGGCATGTTTACGCCCGGCCGAGCGCGGTTGACCGGCTATGACAGCACGTCGCTGGGCCCGGCCAAGGTGGCAGGCAAAGGGGAAGCGCCGGGTGAGGTGAGGGGGTCCTCTCCGGCACAGGGCGACAGACTACCCGGGTTTTCCGAACGGTCACGCTCGGCAGCGGAGCCGCTGAGTGGCCGGGAGGAGGCGGCTTCGCGCCAGCAGTCCCCGCCGGCGTCGCGGGCGTCGGCCAGAGCCCGGTCGGCGGCCCGGAGCAGGACGGCGGCATGCGTACCGTCCTCGGGCAGCACGGCCACGCCGACCGCGGCGGTGAGCCCGTTGCCCTGCTGGCGGCGGCCCTCGCGCGGTCCGGAGGACCAGTCCAGCAGCAGGTGGCGGCGGACCGACCAGACCAGCCGTTCGGCGACGTGCGCCGCGCCCGCGGCGCCGGTGTCCGGCAGCACGATCAGGAAGACCTCGCCGCTGTACCGGCCGAGGGTGTCGGAGCGGCGGATCTCCATGCCGAGCCGCTGGGCGAGGTCGCGCAGTATCGCGTCGGCCCGGGCCCGGCCGTGTTCGGCGATCACCCGGTCGAAGCCCGCGATGTCCAGCAGCAGGACGGCCAGCGGGTGCGGGCCGTCCTGCTGGTCGGCCTGCTCGGCCCGGCGGGCGCGCTCGATCTCCCGGTCCAGGGTGAGCTGCAGGTGGCGGTAGTTCCAGACCCCGGTGAGCGGGTCGCAGGAGGCGGTGCGCTCCAGCTCGGCGCAGCGGGCCTCCAGCTCGGCGACCCGCTCGCGCAGCCGGGCCTCGCGGTCGGCGGCGGCGCCGTCGGCCCGGCGCAGCCGCAGGCCGAACACGGCGGCGCCGGCCAGCGCCGGGGCGCTCAGCGCGGCCAGGGCCTGGAGCAGCAGCGGGGTCGACATCGGGGCGCCTTCCGCGTGTCAGGCTCTGGACGTCACGGGCACAGAGCTGTGGAGGATCCCATGCACAACGAGAAGAGCGCGCTGAGGACACGGCTGCTGGCCGAACGGCGGGCGCTGGTGGCGGTGGAGCGGGAGCGGGCGGCGCTCGCCCTGGCCGGGCACGCCGGCGCGCTGGCCGAGCCGGGCGCCACGGTGGCCGCGTACGTGTCGGTCGGCAGCGAGCCGGGCACCCGGCCGCTGCTGGACGCGCTGCTGGCGCGCGGGGTCCGGGTGCTGCTGCCGGTGCTGCTGGCCGACAACGACCTGGACTGGGCCGAGTACGAGGGGCCGCAGGCGCTGGCGCCGGCCGGGCGCGGGCTGCTGGAGCCGGTCGGCGGCCGGCTCGGGCCGGAGGCCGTGACCACGGCGTCGCTGGTGCTGCTGCCCGGCCTGGCGGTGGACCGGCGGGGGCTGCGGCTGGGCCGCGGCGGCGGCTCGTACGACCGGGTGCTGGCCCGGCTCGGGCGGGCCGGGGCGCGACCGCTGCTGGCGGTGCTGCTCTACGAGCACGAGCTGCTGGCGAGCGTGCCGGCCGAGCCGCACGACCTGCCGGTGGACCTCGCCCTCACCCCGTCCGGGCCGCACCGGCTGGGGTGACGCCCGCCGTGCCGTGCGGGCCGGCTCAGCCGGTGGTCAGCACCAGCTTGTGCTTGGCCGACTTCTCGACCGCGTCGGGTGAATAGGCCCAGGTCAGCAGCTTGCCCTTGAGCCAGAGGTCGGTCTGGTCGTTGTAGTTGTCGTGGAAGGCGTGCCCGGAGGCGCCGCCCACGTTCACCCAGCGCGAGGCGTCGAAGTCGCTCAGGTCGACGACCATCCGCATCGACGGGATCCAGTCCACCTGGTAGCCCGCCGCCGCGTTCCAGCCCGCCGCGTCAACCGCGCCGGAGCCGCCGGAGAGGCGGTACGGGCCGCGGTTGAGCAGTCGCCGGACGACGCCGGAGGCGATCGAGGAGTCGTCGCTGCCCAGGGTCTGTTCGCGCAGCGTCAGGGTGTGCAGACGGCCCCAGCTCCAGGTGGAGACGTCCTTGCTGAGCAGCGCCGTGAGGTCCTGACGGGCATTCTTCATCGCCTCGGCGAGCAGGTTGTCGAGGCCCTTCTGCTCGTGGTGGTCCGAGTCGATGTACGTCCACCAGCTGCTGTCGGGCTTCGCCAGCTGCTGGCGCACCACCTCGGTCCAGCGGTCGCCGCCGTCCGGCTGGGCCTTGCCCGGGTCACGGGTGCCGCACTCGGTGACGATCTGGGTGCGGCTGTCGGGCTTGGTCGGGTCGGTCTGCCGGCGGACCAGCAGGCAGTTGTCCTCGGCGCGCAGGTCGGCCGGGAACTTCTGGCCGAAGGAGAGGCTGAGCAGCTGGCGCCAGACGCCGTTGTAGTAGGCGGCGGCGGCCGAGTCGGCGTCCTGGTGGAAGTTCCAGTCCTTCAGCAGGTCCTGCGCCTCGCGCACGTACGGGTCGTCGATCTGCACCTTCAGCAGCATCGGGACCAGCGTCTTGGCCAGGATGCTGGTGTTGTCGAGCTGCATCTCCTGCATGTCGTCCGGCGAGATCTTGCCGTTGTTCCTGAGCTTGGCCTCGATCTGGTCGGTGATCTCCTTGGCCCGGGTGCCGTACTCCCAGTCCTTGGTCAGCAGGTACTTGTACGAGGGGTCGACCACGGCCTGGTTGGCGGTGACGATGTAGCCGGCGGCCGGGTTGCGGCTGTAGGGCAGGGCGGTGAAGGGGACGGCGCCCTTCCACTGGTACGAGGAGTCCCAGCCCGGCGCCGGGTAGCCGCCGTCGCCCTTGCCGCGGACCGGGATGTTGCCCGGGGCCTGGTAGCCGATGTTCTCGGCGTCGGCGTAGATCAGGTTCTGCGCGGGGACTGCGAAGTCCTTCGCGGCGGCCCGGAAGTCGTCCCAGCCCTTGGCGCGGTCCAGCGCGAAGACGGCGTCCATGGTCTTGCCCGGCTCCAGCGCCGTCCACTGCAGGGCCACGCCGTAGCCGCTGGTCGAGCGGTCCGGGGCGGAGGCGCCGTTCGGCGCGTATTTGCCGACGTTCTGCTGCTCGGTGCTCTGGTCGGAGATCAGCGGGGCGCCGGTCTGGGTGGTGCGGACGGTGATGGTGCGGTCCTCGCCGCCGGCCACCTTGATGGTCTCCTTGCGCAGCGTGAACTTCACCTCCTTGCCGTCCACCAGGTAGGTCTCCGGGCCGGTGACCTTCTCCAGGAAGAGGTCGGTGACGTCGGCGCCGAGGTTGGTGAAGCCCCAGGCGATGTCCTTGTTGTGGCCGATCACCACGCCCGGCATACCGGCGAAGGTGAAGCCGGAGACGTCGTACTGGCAGGCGGGCGAGGCGGTGCGGCAGTGCAGGCCCATCTGGTACCAGACCGACGGCAGGCCGGGGCCGAGGTGCGGGTCGTTGGCCAGCAGCGGCTTGCCGGTGGTGGTGTGCGAGCCGGCGACCACCCAGGAGTTGGACCCGATGCCCTGGCCCTGCCGGCCGAGCAGCTGCGGCATCGCGTCGATCCGGTCGGTGACGTCCTTGAACATCGCCTTGGTCGCGGCCGCGCCCTGCGCGGTGCCCGTGGTGGGGCCGGACTGGGCGGTCCCGTCCGCCGGGCGGTACGCGTCGCCCGAGACGGTGCCGGTCTTCACGATGGTGCCGTTGCGCGCGTACGGGTACTCCGGGTACAGCTCGGCGATCTTCTCCGGGCTGAAGTCCTGGGCGAGCAGCGAGCGGTCGATCTCCTCCTGGAGGTTCCCCGAGAGGTTCCAGGCCATCGCCTTCAGCCAGGAGACCGAGTCGACCGGGGCCCACTGCTCCGGCTTGTAGTCGCCGTTCACCACGCCGAGCAGGCTGTACTCCAGCGAGGCGCTCGCGCCGCCGGGGTGCTCGCCGAGCCAGGCGTTGACGCCGTCCGCGTACGCCTGGAGGTTCTTCCTGGTCTCGGGCGACAGCTGGGAGTCGATCTCCTTCTGCGCCACGTCGCGCCAGCCCATGGTGCGGATGAAGGAGTCGGTCTCGACCTGGCTGTCGCCGAACATCTCGGAGAGCCGGCCCGCGGTGATGTGCCGTCGGACGTCCATCTCCCAGAACCGGTCCTGCGCCTGCACGTAGCCCTGGGCGCGGAAGAGGTCCTCCGGGGTGTCGGCGTAGAGCTGGGGGATGCCGTTGGCATCCCGCTTCACGTCGACCGGCGCGCTCAGGCCCGCCACCTTGACGCTACCGTCGACCTCCGGGAAGGACGCGCGTACCGCGGCCACCCCCCGGTAGCCGCCGTAGCCGGCGCCGGCCACCAGCAGCACGACCAGCACGATCACGATCAGACGGGCGCGCCGGAACTTCTTCGAGCGGGGCATCTGGGTCCTTGCGGTCCTCGACTGGGGGACGGGCGGGCATGTCCAGGGCACACGGCCATGACAGGGGACCACATTAGGCCGAGTCCACTGGCGGGCGTGCACGGGGGACGCTCACGGTGGGATCGGACGAGGTCAGCGGAGGGCGGGAAGGGACCCGTGTGAACGGTGAAGCTAAAGATATGGCAAAATGTTAGACTGAGTAACGATCCGCTAGCGGAGCAATCGCCCCCGGCCGGTCGGCTCCCCCCGGCCTCACCGCCAACAGACACCCCGCCCGCCCCCAGCCTGCCCGAGGTGCCCCTGCGTGAATGTCGACCACCTGAACCAGCTGCTCCTCGAATTCTCCGTGATCCTGCTGGTCGCGGTGGTCGCCGTGCGCATCTCGACCCGGTCGGGGCTGCCCAGCCTGCTGATCTACCTCGGCATCGGCGTCGCCCTCGGCCAGAACGGCCTGGGCTTCGCCTTCAACAACGCCGCGCTGACCCAGGTGATCGGCTACGCCGCACTGGTCGTCATCCTGGCCGAGGGCGGCCTCAAGACGAGCTGGCGCGAGGTCAGACCCGTGATGCCGGCCGCCACCGTGCTCGCCACGGTCGGCGTCGGGATCAGCGTCTTCGTGACCGCGGCCGGCGCGCACTGGCTGGTCGGCCTGGACTGGCGGACGTCCATGCTGCTCGGCGCGATCGTCTCCTCGACCGACGCGGCCGCCGTCTTCTCCGTGCTGCGGATGGTCCCGCTGCCGCACCGGCTGACCGGGCTCCTGGAGGCCGAGTCGGGCTTCAACGACGCCCCCGTGGTGATCCTCGTCGTCGCCTTCGCCACCACCGGTGAACTCGACTCCTGGTACGTCCTGATCGGCACGATCGTCGCCGAGCTGGCCATCGGGGCCGCGGTCGGCCTCACGGTCGGCAAGCTGGGCGCCTTCGGGATCAAGCACGTCGCCCTGCCGTCCTCCGGGCTCTACCCGATCGCCGTCCTGGCGCTCACCGTGCTCGCCTACGCCGGCGGCGCGCTGCTGCACGGCTCCGGCTTCCTCGCCGTCTACATCAGCGCGGTCATCCTGGGGAACGCCAAACTGCCGCACGGGCCCGCCGTCCGCGGCTTCGCCGACGGACTGGCCTGGATCGGGCAGATCGGCATGTTCGTGCTGCTCGGCCTGCTCTGCACCCCCGAGACCATGGGCTCGGCCGTGGTGCCCGCGCTGGTGATCGGCGCCGTGCTGGTCTTCCTGGCCAGGCCGCTGTCGGTGGTGATCACGCTGACGCCCTTCAAGCTGCCCGGCCGCGAGCAGGCACTGCTCAGCTGGGCCGGGCTGCGCGGGGCGGTGCCCATCGTGCTGGCGACCATCCCGATGGTGGCCGGCACGCCGATGGCCCACGACGTCTTCAACATCGTCTTCATCCTGGTCGTGGTCTTCACCCTGCTCCAGGGCCCGACCCTGCCCTGGGTCGCCAAGTGGCTGAAGATCTCCGAGGGCTCGATGGGCCAGGACCTCGGCATCGAGTCCGCGCCCCTGGAGAAGCTGCACGGACACCTGCTGTCGGTGGCGCTGTCGCCGAGTTCCAGGATGTCCGGCGTGGAGATCGGCGAGCTGCGGCTGCCGGCCGGCGCGGCGGTGACCCTGGTGGTCCGGGAGGGCAGCAGCTTCGTCCCGGACAAGGCCACCGTGCTGCGCGGCGGCGACGAACTGCTGGTCGTGACCACCGACGAGGTCAGCGAGGCCGCCGAGCGGCGGCTGCGGGCCGTGGACAAGGGCGGCAAGCTCGCGGGGTGGCTGTACGGGCGGCGGTGACCGCGCTGACCGCGGGGGGTTCGTCCAGCGTTCACCTCCGATGGACGGGACAGATCTGGATGTCCTCTGTATGGTGGGGGTAGCGCGTCATCTACGCGCGTATATGCAGAACGATCGAAACACCCCAGCATCTGCCTGAAGCAGAGTTGGCGCGACCGCTCGGCGGCCGCGGCCCGGATCCCGGCAACCACGCCGGGCGGGCCCGGTAACTACCCCGGTCGACGCGCGAGAGGACGACTCTCGGCGCCGTCGGGGCCACCCCATGCCCCTTCCGCGCTACCAGGCAGCAGGAAGGACGACCGTGACGGCCCGCCGAACGGTCGAGAACACCGCGGACACCCGCGCCGCCCTGGCCACCGACACGCTCCCGGACACCCGGCCGGGCACCGGGGCCACCGCCGACCAGGGCGCACCCGCCCGCGTCGGGTACGGCGCACTGCTGCGCACCCCCGGGGCCTGGACGTTCCTGGCCCCCGCCTTCGCCGCGCGGCTCCCGTACGCGATGCTCAGCCTGGGCATCGTCCTGCTGGTGCTGGACACCCACGGCTCCTACGGCACGGCCGGCAGCGTCGCGGCGGTCTCCGCCGTCGCCCAGGCCTTCATCGGCCCGCAGACCGGCCGGCTGGCCGACCGCTACGGCCAGGCCGCCGTGCTCGTCCCGACCGTGATCGTGCACGCGGTCTCGGTCGGCGCGCTGATCGCGCTGGCCCTGGGCCACGCCCCGGTCTGGACCCTCTTCCTCGCCGCCGCCCCCGCCGGCGCCAGCGTGCCGCAGGTCGGCGCGATGGTCCGGTCCCGCTGGGTCGCCAAGCTCTCCGCCGAGGGTGCGGCCGGCGGGCGCTCGGCATCCGCGCTGTCGGCCGCCAAGCTCAACACCGCCTTCGCCTTCGAGTCCGTGACGGACGAGTTCACCTTCGTGATCGGCCCGGTGCTCGCCGGCGCCATCGCCACCTCGGTCACGCCCGCCGCCGGGCTGATCGCCGAGGCCGCGCTGACCGTGGTCGGCGGACTGGCCTTCGCCGCCCAGCGGCGCACCGCGCCGGCCCGGCACCCGCACCAGCCCGGCGTCCGCCGGGTCTCCGCGCTCTCCTCCCCCGGCGTCCGGCTGCTGGCCGGCGCGTTCCTGGGCGTCGGCACCGTCTTCGGCGCCATGCAGGTGTCGGTCACCGCGTTCACCGAGTCGGTCGGCCAGCCCGGCGCCAACGGCACCGTGTACGGGATCTTCGCCGGCGGCTCGATGCTGGCCGGCGTGCTGTACGGCATGGTCGCCTGGCGCCGGGCCGCCCGGCACCGGATGCTGGCCAGCTACGCGCTGCTGGTCGTGGGCTGCTCGACGCTCTGGGCGATGCCCAACCTGGTCGCGCTGTCCGTCGCCGGGCTGGTCTGCGGCCTGGCCATCGCACCGACGCTGATCACCGGGTACACCCTGGTCGAGACGCTGGTCGCGGACGGCGCCAAGACCGAGGCCTTCACCTGGCTGACCGGTGCGATCGGGCTGGGCCTGGCGGCCGGGTCCACGGTCGCCGGACGGCTGATCGACGGACACGGGCCGTCGGCCGGGTTCCTGGTGCCGATGGCCGGTGCCGGGCTCGGCCTGGTCGCGCTGGTCGCGCTGCGGCACCTGCTGATCGCGCCGGGCGCGGCGAGCACGGTGGTCGCGGGCGCGAACGAGCGGGGCTCGGCTCCGCAGCTGGTCGGGGCGGCGAAGGGCTGAGCGGCGGGGCTCGGGGGCGGCGGGCCGGGTCGGGGTGGCCCGGGGGCCCGGGGGCCCGGGCGGCTCGGGGGCGGGCCGCGTCGGGCGGCGGGTCCGGGCCGGAGCGGTGGCCCTCGGCGGCCGGCGTCCGGCGGGCGCCGGAACGGGTGCTTCGGCGCGCCCCCGGCTCATCTCACATTCGAGTCGCTGGACTGATCCAGCGGAATGCCGCATCATTGACCATCGTTAGCACTCATCAGGCGAGAGTGCCAGGAGGAAGACAAGTGCCCACGTACCAGTACCAGTGCACCGAGTGCGGCAACGGCCTGGAGGCGGTGCAGAAGTTCACCGACGAGGCGCTGACCACGTGCCCCGACTGCCAGGGACGGCTCCGCAAGGTCTTCTCGGCCGTGGGTGTGGTCTTCAAGGGCTCCGGCTTCTACCGGACCGACAGCCGCTCCTCGTCCACCAGCTCGGTGGGCACCGGCTCGTCGTCGAACTCGACCTCGTCGGGTTCGTCCTCGTCCGGCTCGTCGTCGGCTGCTTCGACCTCGTCCTCGTCGTCCTCGGGCGGCTCGACCGCTGCCGCGAGCTCGGCTCCGGCGGCGAAGCCCGCCGGCTGAGACCAGACTTCGCAAGGCCCGTGGGCCCGCGCCATCGCGCGGCCCCCGGGCCTTTCGCGTGCCCGGGCGGGGGGCAGGCCGCTCGCGGTCAACCGCCCATGGGCCCACTACCCCGTTCGGGTGTACGGAGTTGTCCACAGGGCCGAGTTGTCCACAGGTCTGGGGACAGCCCTTCCACCCGACCCCTGGGCCGCCCAGAGTGTGCGTCGGAAGAGCCGGCCCGCACCCCGGGCCGGCGCCCTGCGACCACCGGTGGTGCCCATGTCGACCACGAGCCTCCCCTCACGGTTCCCGCCGCTCCCCGCGCCGGCCGTTCCGCCCCGGCGGGAGGTGCCGCCCTTCACGCCGATCCGGCGTGGCGGTGGCCGCCTCCACCGGCTCCGCCGGGCCGCCCGGCACCGGTTCGGGGTGCCCGCCCTGCTGCTGGTCGCCCTGTCGGCCGCGCTGGCCGTCGGGCCCGCGCGGGCGGGTCTCTCCCCGCCGGGCGCCGCCTCGGTCGGCCGATCGGGTTGTCAATCGGGGCCCCTCGAAGATCACCCGTGACCGGACGACGACTTCGTCGTTCACGCGGCATGAAAGGCTTCAAGGAATTCCTGCTGCGCGGAAACGTCGTCGAGCTCGCCGTCGCCGTCGTCATCGGCGCGGCGTTCACCAACATCATCAACGCCTTCGTCAAGGGCGTGATCAACCCGATCGTCGGCGCCTTCGGAGCCAAGGACCTGGGCGCCTACAGTTCCTGCCTCAAGGGCCCCTGCGAGCTGAGCGCGACCGGCGAGGTCACGTCCGGGATCCTCATCCTGTGGGGCTCGGTGCTGAGCGCCCTCCTGCAGTTCGTCATCACCGCGGCCGTCGTCTACTTCTGCCTGATCCTGCCGATGACCAGGTTCGCCGCCCGGCGCAAGAGCCTCGCCGAGGTCCAGGCGGAGGCCGAGGCCAAGGAGGTCCTGCTGCTGACCGAGATCCGCGACGCGCTGGTCACGCAGCAGCGCTGAGCACGCCCCGTCAGCCGCCGTGGTGCGGCGGGCGCTGGCTCAGGTACCAGTCCAGTCCCCGTCCACCACTCTCCCCCGCTGCCGGGCGCCCGCCCCAGCCGGCGTCGGTGTCATCACTGGACCGCTGGTCCAGCGGGTCCCGGAAGACCAGCCGGGCCTTCGTCGCGGCCTTGGGGTCCTTGGACGCCTTCACGGCCTCCGCGACGTCCGCCCCGTCCCCGTCGTCCTGCCTGGGCTCCCGCTCGGTCACCGGCCCGCCTCCGTCTCGCACATCGTCCACTCCTCCAGCCTAGAAGCTCCTCGTGCCCGCGCCGACCGCCGCCGAGGACGCGCGAGAGCCCCGGTGCGGAGCGATTCCGCACCCGGGGCCCCGGTCCGACGGCGAGGTCGCGGCGGGGAGGCCGTCAGGCGGCTTCGAAGCCCGCGTGGTCGGCGATCCGCTTCAGCTCGGCCAGCGCGTGCTTCTCGATCTGGCGGATCCGCTCCCGCGTCAGCCCGTGCTGCTTGCCCACCTCGGTGAGCGTCCGCTCACGGCCGTCCTCCATCCCGTAGCGCGACCGGATGATCGAGGCCGTCCGGTCGTCCAGGCGCCCGATCAGACCGTCCAGCTCCTCGCGGCGGAGCATGACCATCACGGCGTCCTCCGGGGACGTCGCCCCGGTGTCCTCGACCAGGTCGCCGAACTGGGTCTCGCCCTCGTCGTCGACGGACATGTTGAGGCTCACCGGGTCACGCGCCCAGTCCAGGACGTCCTTGATCCGCGCCTCGGTGGTGTCCAGCTCGGCCGCGATCTCGGCCGGCTCCGGCTCACGGCCCAGCTCCTTGGACTTCTCCCGCTGGACGCGCCGGATCCGGCCCAGCTCCTCGACCAGGTGGACGGGCAGCCGGATGGTGCGCGACTGGTCCGCGATGGACCGGGTGATCGCCTGCCGGATCCACCAGGTGGCATAGGTGGAGAACTTGAAACCCTTGGCGTAGTCGAACTTCTCCACCGCCCGCACCAGGCCGGCGTTGCCCTCCTGGATGAGGTCGAGCAACGGAAGGCCGCTGCGCGGGTAACGCCGCGCGACGGCGACGACCAGCCGGAGGTTGGAGCGGATGAAGACGTCCTTGGCGCGCTCGGCGTCCTCGGCTATCGCCTCCAGCTCCTCACGCTTCACACCCTTGGGGAGCTCCGCCTCCTCCAGCAGGTGCTGGGCGTACACACCGGCCTCGATCCGCAGCGAGAGCTCGACCTCCTCGGCGGCATCGAGCAGGGGCGTCCTGGCGATCTCGTCGAGATACATACCGACCAGGTCACGGTCGGCCTCAAGGTTGGTCGGGCGGGCCGCGCGAGTCCGGTCGGCCCTGTCGCGAACGACGGCACGGGTGGCCATGCTTGCTCCCTTTGCTGGAATTGCCGAGGTCTGCCTGCCTGCCCCCAAGAGGGCAAGAATGCGGGCCCCGCGGGGCTCACACGTAACGATCCAACGAACAGATTCCGGACAACATTCCCAAGTCGCTCAGATTCTTCCGCCGATGCAGTATGCTGCCGGTTTTCACCGCGCCCCTGGACGGAGCGTGACCGGGCCGGCACCACAGGTGTCGGCCGGGCGGTCCACGCGGCGCGGTCCACCGAATGCGGTCGGCGGGACCGCGGGTGCGGCCCTCCGGCGCCTTGCCGCTGCGCGGCCGCCCATGCCGGGGCCGTCGACGCACTCCTTTGCGGACCCTTCACTCCGGAGAACCCGCGGGCAGCCACGCGCGTTCCCACCCGGCCCCGCCGGAGCCGCCGCTGCCACCGGTTCCGCACCCCGGAGCCGCCTCGCGCCCGCACCCCGGCGCACGCAGATCCTCCGCACAAAAGATGCCAAATCGCTATCGCGCAGGCGTCCGATCAGCACAACGCACGGGGAAGGTGTCAGCCATGCACCTGACCAACAGCTCGCCTCTCCTCACCCCGCGTAGCCGCCACCTGCTCCGGCACGTGGCGCTCGCGGCGGGCTGTACCGCGCTGTTCGTGGTCCTGGCCACCCTGGTGCAGACCGGCTGGTCCCCCCTCGCCCGGCTGGACCAGGGCTGGGTGGACGACATGCACCGCTACGCCCAGGGCCGAAGAGTCTGGGTCGCCTCGGTGCAGATGCTCACCGACATCGGCGGCACGATCACCATGCGCACGCTGCTCGGCGCCGCCACGCTCTGGCTCTGGCTGATCGGGGCCCGGGTGCTGGCCTGCTGGGCGGCGGCCCAGGCGCTGGTCGGCTGGGGCTTCCTGTGGGTCCTGAAGCTCTGCCTCGACCGCCTGCGGCCGCACTTCCCCGACCCGGTCGCCCACGCCGGCGGCCCGGCCCTCCCGTCCGGGCATGCGATGGCCTCCGTGATCACCTGCGCCGTCCTGGTCGGGCTGGTCTGGCACCGGTCCTCGCGCGGCGGGCGGATCACCGCCTGTTCGATCGCCGCGCTGACCGTGCTGACGATCGGCTGGACGAGGGTCGCCCTCGCCGTCCACTGGCCGAGCGACGTGCTGGGCGGCTGGCTGGCGGCTGGGATCGTCCTGGGCGCGGTCACCGTGGCCGTCGAGCTCTGCCGGCCCGGCGCGCTGGCCCGGGACGTCCGGCGGGTCAACTGGCGGACCAGGCCGAGGGTCCAGCGCGTCCTCGTTTCCCAGACCGCCCCCGCGCCCTACGACCCGGCTTTTGATCCGGCTTTTGATCCGGCCTTCGAGGAGGCCGGCGAGCGGGCCGGCGACCGACCGGACGGCGCGGTCAAGCCCTAGCGCGGGTCCCCCGGCCTCGGGCCGGTCCGCCGGGCCCGCCTAGCCTGGCCTTCATGCCGCTTCCCTCGACGCCCGACCGACCCGCTCCCGCCCCCGACTTCCCCGACCGGCCGCTGCGGATCGCCGCCGCGCAGGCCCAGGCGGTGGCGGGCGACATCCCCGCCAACGTCGCGACCGTCGCCGACCTGATCCGCGAGGCCGCCTCGGACGGCGTCCGCCTGGTGCTCTTCGCCGAGAAGTTCCTGTCCGGCTACGAGCCCGAGCTGATCCGGACCGACCCCCTCAAGTACAGCGTCGAGCCCGGCGATCCCCGGCTCGCACCGATCGCCGACGCCTGCCGGGAGACCGGCACCGCCGCCGTGGTCGGCGCGGCCGTCCGGGACGCCGACGGCGAACTGCGCATCTCCGCCCTGGTCTTCGGCCCCGACGGTGCGCTCACCACCCGGTACGACAAGCAGTACCTCTTCAAGACCGAACGGGACACCTACCGCCCCGGGACGACGGGCTGCACCCTCCAACTCGACGGCTGGCGGCTCGGCCTGGGCATCTGCTACGACTCCGGCTTCCCCGAGCACGCCCGCGCCGCCGCCCTCGACGGCTGCCACGCCTACCTGGTCGGCGCGTTGTTCAGCGTGGGCCACGGCCACCACGAGTCCCGGACCTGGTTCCCGGCCCGCGCGCTCGACAACACCCTCTACACGGTGCTGGCCAACCACATCGGCACCACCGGCGGCTGGCACACCTGCGGCGCCAGCGCCGTCTGGTCCCCCGACGGCCGCCTCCTCGCCGAGGCCGGCCCGGACCGCCGCGAGCTGGTCGTCGCCGACCTCGACCCGGAGGTCCTGCGCACCACCCGGGAGGCCGAGAGCCTCCTCGCCGACCTCGCCTCCCAGCCCCGCACCACCCCGCGCGACCGGCACGCCCTCGGTCTCGGCTGAGCGCGCCCCCGACGGCCCGTCACACGCCGGCGGCCCCGAACGCGCCCGGCCGACTCCACCGCCCCGGGGCGCCGGTCCTCGTGCCCACCGTGGACCCGCCGGGCAGGCGGCCCCACGGCCGTGAACGCGGCACGGACGCGCGGCACGGACGCGGCACAAGCGGGACACGGGCGGGGCGGCGGTCGGGAACGACGAAGGCCCAGGTCCGGGGGAATCCCCGGACCTGGGCCTTCACTGCGTACCGCGCTGTGCCCCAGGCAGGATTCGAACCTGCGACACCGGCTTTAGGAGAGCCGTGCTCTATCCCCTGAGCTACTGAGGCGGGGTCGTTCGCGGTCGGGCGCGCGTGTGGCGCGACGACCGCTGACAGCCTAGCGGATCGGGGGGTGGCCACGCCGGGTCGGGCCGTCGGCCGGGCGGAGGTGGCGGGGTGTGCGGTGAGGGGAGTCCGCGTGCGAATCGTGTGCGGGAAGATGGGATCATGGGCAGGGTGCCGATGGTGCCCGGCGACGGGGCGTCACATCCTGCTCCAGTAGCCTGGAGCGAACCGGTGTTCCGGTGCGGGGCGTCGGTGCCCCCGCCGGCCCTGGCACGCCTGCAGCAACGCATCACCGCAAGGACGAGGCGCTTCACCATGACATCAGCCGGCAGACGGCACCCGGCCCTCCGCGTACTGGGCCAGGTGTGGCTCTGGCCGGCACTGGTGATGCTCTGCGTCGGCGCCTACCGGCTCGGGACGCCCGAGCTGTGGCGGGACGAGGTGGCGACCTGGACGGTGGCGACCCGCTCGCTCGGTGATCTGCTCGGACTGCTCCAGCACATCGACGCCAGCAACGGCGCGTACTACCTGCTGATGCACGGCTGGACGTCGGTGTTCGGCGACTCCGCGATCGCGTTGCGGCTGCCCTCCGTGCTGGCGATGGCCGGCGCGGCCGCGTTCGTGGCGCTGACCGCCCAGCGGTTGTTCGGCGGCCGGGTGGCGGCGATCGGCGGCGGGCTGCTGTTCTCCGTGGTGCCGCTGATCTCGCGGTACGCGCAGGAGGCCCGCTCGTACGCCCTGGTGACCTGTGCGGTCGCCGCTGCCACCTGGTTCCTGCTGCGCGCGCTGGAGCGCCCGTCACTGCGGCGGTGGGCGCCGTACTGCGTGGCGATGGCGGCGGCCGGCACCGGGCACCTGATCTCCTTCGCGACGCTGGCCGGCCAGCTGGCCGTGGTGGCGCTGCACCTGTGGCGGACCCGCCCGGCCACCGAGCGGCGGGTGCTCTGGCAGTACCCACTCGCCGTGCTGGTCGCGGCCCTGCCGGTGCTGCCGGTGGTGCTGCTGGGCAGCCGGCAGTCCGGGCGCCAGCTGGGCTGGATCGGCAAGCCGACCTTCTACCAGCTGCGGCACTTCGGTGAGCCGCTGTTCGGCTCGCCCGGGGTGTTCCACGTCTTCGCCCTGCTGGCCCTGCTGGCCCTGGTCCTGCCCGGGCGCCGCCTGCCCGCGCTCCAGCTGCTGCTGCTCGCGGTGCTGCCGGTGCTCGGCGTCTGGCTGGTGTCGCGCGGCAGCACCTCGTACTTCGTCGACCGCTACCTGCTCTTCACGGTGCCGGCCTGGGCGGCGCTGGCCGGCGGCGGGGTGCAGGCGGTCTACACGACGGTGGCGGCGGCCGCGCGACGCAGCCGGACGCCGGGGCAGGTCCGGGCCGCGGGCGCGCTGCTGGCCGTCGGGCTGATCGCGGTCCCCGCCCTGGTCGCGCTGCCCAAGCAGTCCTCGGTGCGCTCCGCGGGCTCGCACTCCTTCTCCCGTGAGCCGTACCGGGCGGCCGCCGAGCTGATCGGGGCCGGGTACCGGCCCGGCGACGGACTGGCGGCCCCGCTCGGCGACCAGGGCTGGGCGATGGTCGGGCCGGGCGTCTCCTACTACCTGCCGAGCGACGTCCGGCCGTTCCCGGTCTTCGTCGAACGCAGCGCCCTCCAGGCCGAGGACCTCTTCCCGACCACCTGCCCCCAGGTGGACGCGTGCCTGGGGCCGGGGCAGCGGACCTGGCTGCTCGTCCTCGGGGACACCGCCGAGCCGCTGACCGCGATGCCCGCGGAGCAGGCGCGGGCCCTCCGGGCCAGGTACGGCCCGCCCGACCGGGTGACGCCGCTCGGCGGGGTGACGCTCGCGCTGCTGGACTCCACCACCGGCTGAGCCGGCTGCCGCGCCGCCCGGTCCGGCGCCCGCGTGGCGGCGGTCCGCCCGGATGCGGCCGTCCGGCGACCGGGTGACCATGGAGCACGGTGACCGGGGCGCCTCCGGCCTCCGGCCGCCCGCCCCTCGACGGTCGGGACTGCCCGGGAGGACACCTGTGAGCGAGCACCCGGCCGGGCGGGTGACCCGGCTGAAGAAGCGGTCGGCGAAGCTGGCCCGGCGCGCTCGCGAGCTGCCCGAGCAGGTGCCGCTGGTGGGCCGGGCGCTCGGCCACCTGCTGCGGGTGAACCTCCTCGACTGCGCGACCCGGCTGGCCGCCCAAGCCTTCCTGAGCGCCCTGCCCGCGCTCTTCGTGGTGGCCGTGTTCACCCCGGCCGCGGTCCGCGAGAACGTGATGCGCTCGCTCCGCAAGGAGCTGGGCCTGGAGGGTGCGGCGCAGCAGTCGGTGCAGCAGATGCTGCAGAGCAGCCATGACCAGGAGACCACGATCGGCGTGTTCGGCGCCCTGGTGACCCTGGCGTCGGCGACGGCGCTGAGCCGGGCGATGCAACGCGTCTGCGAGCGCTGCTGGGAGCTGCCGAGGGCGGGTTCGCGGGTGGTGGCCTGGCGCTGGCTGGTCTGGCTGCTGGTCTGGCTGGTCTGCCTGATGTTCCAGACGCCGCTGCGGGACGGCTTCGGCCTGGGTGCCTGGCTGGGGATTCCGCTGACCTTCGTCGGCGGGACGGCGATCTGGTGGTGGACCCAGCACCTGCTGCTGGTCGGCCGGGTGCGCTGGCTGCCGCTGCTGCCGGGGGCGCTGCTCTGCGGGGCGGTGGTGGTGGGCCTGGGGATCGCCTCCCGGATCTACCTGCCGCGGGCGATGGCGCACAGCGTGACGCAGTTCGGGCCGTACGGGGTGGTGTTCACCGGCCTCTCCTGGCTGATCGTGATGTTCGCCGGGCTGACGCTGGCGATCGCGCTGGGCCGGGTGGTGTCGGAGGAGGAGTCGGTCGCGCACTGGCTGGGCACCCGGACCGAACCGGGCGTCTGGGGCGGCGCCCCGCTCACGGCGGAGGAGGCGGGCGAGGCGGCGGGGGACGCGGGCGGACCGGACCCCGACGGCGCGGACGGGCCCCGGGGCGGCTGACGCGCCTCGGCGGGGGAACCGGTGGCCGGTTCCCCCGCCGAGGGGTGTGCGAGGCCCGCGGGCGGGCCGGACGGCCGAGGTCAGAGCAGGCGGGTCAGCCGGGACAGGATGGACGGCGGGGCCAGGTCCGTCTGGAGCACGACCGGGACCTCCACCTTGCCGTCGCCCGCCCCCACGCTCAGCACGCCGACCTGGGCACCGGCCTTGGCCGTGTGGCCGAGCTTGGCCGGGTCCAGGGTGAGGGTGCCGCTGATGCCGGGGAAGCCGGCCGCGGTGAGGTCCTTGGCGGCGACGACCGGGACCGAGCCGCCGAGCCCGTCGTCGACCCGGCCGACGACGTCGCCCTGCTTGGCGAGGGTCTGGCCGGTCAGCCCGTTCTGGGCCGCCTGGATCTGCAGGGCGCTGACGTTCTGGACGATCTTGAGGATGCTCGGCTCGGCGGTGGTCGCCGGCTGGCCCAGGGTGACCCCGAGGATGAGCCGCTGGACCCCGCCGACCTCCTTGTAGGCGGCCCACATCAGGCAGCCGCCGGCCGGGGTGCTGGAGCCGGTCTTGACGCCGATGATGCCGTTCTTCGGGGAGATCAGGGTGTTGGTGTTGGAGATCTTCTGATTGTTGAAGTTGGTCTCCGGCGTCGAGACGATCTGCCGGAAGATCGCGTCCTGCATCACCTGCTCGGCCAGCTTCAGCTGGTCCTTGGCGGTGCTCTTGGTGTCCGGGCTGAAGCCCGCCGGGTCGGTGTAGGTGGTGGCGGCCATGCCGAACCTGGCGGCGGTGTCGTTCATCTTCTTGACGAACGCCTCCTCCGAACCGGCGTCCCAGCGGGCCAGCAGCCGGGCCACGTTGTTGGCCGACGGCAGCATCAGCAGCTCCAGTGCCTGGTACTGGGTGAGCTGCTGGCCCTCGGTGAGGGTGACCCTGGACTCGTCGACGTTGCCGGACTCCTGGGCGGCCTGCTTGTCGACGGTGATCTTCGGGCCGCTCTCCCCCTTCTTGAGCGGGTGCGACTGGAGGATCAGGTAGGCGTTCATGACCTTGGTGACACTGGCGATCGAGGCCGGCGTCTCCGGGCCGGAGCTGCCGAGACTGCCGACGCCGACGACCTGGGCGGCCGACTGGCCCTTGGCCGGCCAGGCCAGGTCGAGCGGGTCGCCGCCGAAGCTGTAGCTGCCCGCGGCGGTCTGCTTCACCTTGGCGTCCGGCAGCGGGCGGAGCAGCTGCGCGACCGCCACCGCGCCGAGCACGACGGCCAGGAAGACCGTCCAGATGGTGATCCGCTTGAGTGCGCGGCGAAACGGCGAGACGGGGCGCGCGTTGAGCGTCGCCAGCACCTGCATCGCCTCGGCCGTCGTCTCCGGGGCCGGCGCGGGCTCGGGGGCGGGCAGCGGCGCGGGCTTCGGCAGCGGCGGCGGGGGCGGCAGCGGCCGGGGGTCGGGGGTGGGGAGCGGCTCGGGGGCCGGGGTGGGCGCCGGCTTCGGGGCCGGGACGGGCTCCGGCTCGGGGGCCGGCTCCGGCTCCGGGACGGGCCTGGGGGCCGGGTGCGGCTCGGGGACCGGCTCGGGCACGGTGCCCGCACCGGGTGCCCGCGGGGCGCGGGGCTTCTCCAGCTTCTCGGCCTGCCCGGCCCGGTCGGCGGGCGGCGCGGGCGGCCCGGGCCGCGCGGGGGTCTCCGGCTCCTCGCCGGCGCCCTTCGGCTCGTCGCCGGGCTCAGCGGGTTCGGCGGGCTCGGCGGGCTCGGCGGGTTCGGCGGGCTCGGCGGGCTCGGCCGAGGGCTTCGCGGGCTCGGCCGCAGGCTTTCCGGGGACCACCGATTCCGTCCGCATGGCGAGACGCGGGTCCGGCCCGGTCGGGCGCCCCGGCTTCCCGGCGGGGGCGTCGGCCGGCGGCTCGACCGGCGGAGCGCCCCGGCCGGCACCGCCGTCCGCCGGGGAACGGAGCTCCTCGGGCAGCCGCAACGCGGTGGTCGCGTTGTCCGCGGGCAGTCGCAACGAGGTCGTCGCGCTGTCCGCGGGGAGGCGGAGCGCGGTGGTCGCGTTGTCCACGGGAAGGCGGAGCATGGTGGTCCTGGAGTCCGTATCCCGGACACGGAGCTGCACGGTCGACCCCGTCCTGGGCGCGCCCGCGCCATCGGCGGCGGGCTCCCCGGTGGCGGCGGAGGCGGCCTCCGACCCCGCGTCCGAGGCATCGTCGGCGCCGGCCTCCGAAACCGCCGCGGGGCTCCCGGGCTCGTCCGAAGCGGCCTCGGCACCGGCCCCGGCACCCGCCCGCGCACCCGCCCCGGCAGCGTCGGCGTCCTCGCGCCCGGCCGGTTCCACGGCCGCCGCCGTCGCGTCGGCACCGGCGCCGGAACCGCTCCGCGCCCCGTCCCGCTCCCGCCTCCGCTCGCCGTCCCGCAGCACCCTGTCGGGGGACTCGCCCACGTAACCCAGCCTCCTCAACGCCCGGCGGGGCACCGGCAGACCCGATTTCGGGAAGCCGACGCCCCGCCCCGTGTACCTGTACAGTCTCCGCCACCGGCGACCGTTCCGGCCGCCCACACCCCGCCCGACCGGCGCGTATTGCCGCCGCACGGCCGCACCGCGGTCCCTCCACCGGTCAGACGCCGGGCCCGCCTCCGCCGGTTCCCCGCCGCGGCCGCAAGGTCACGATTCGGAGGCGTACTCGACAAGCCCGTGTGAGAGGCGTCACGCTGTCATTCATCCACGCGGGGAGGCTTGGATGGGCAAGAGCCGCAGAACTGTTCCCGAGGAACTCTTGCTGCTCGCTTTGGACCCGACCACGGGTACCACTGCGCAGCCGCAGACCCTCGACCTCGGACTCGCCGGGGCCCAGCTCGTCGAGCTGTCCCTGGCCGGACGGATCGTCCCGGAGGGCGATCGGATCGCCGTGGTACTGCCACGGCCGACAGGCGACCCGACCCTGGACCACGCACTGGAACTGCTGCGCCGACGCGGCAGCCCGGTTCGCGCGGCCCACTGGATCGGTGGGCCCAGACTGGGGCTCAGGCAGACCTATCTGGCGCACCTGGAGCGGTGCGGCATGGTCACGGCCGTGCCGGGCCAGATGTGCGGCGTGCTGCCGACGACGCGCTACCAGGCGTCCGACGACTGCACCAACGCCGCGATCAAGCAGCGGCTGGACACCGCGATCCGCACCGGCGTGCCGCCGGACCCGCGGACGGCCGCGCTGGCCGCGCTGGCCCACTCGGTGGGCCTGGGCAAGCACCTGTACCCGGGCAACGAGGGCCGGTCCTCACGGTCCCGGCTGCGCGACCTGATCCGCTACGACCCACTGGGCGGGATGGTCGCGCACGCGGTGATGGACGTGCAGAACGGTCTGCCGTCGCAGCAGAACCGTTCATCCCAAGGTGGTGGCGGCGCTCCGGTCGGCGCGGACCGACCGGGACCGCGTGCGGCGGCGAGCCGCGGCGGGACCGGTGGCCGGGTCGCACCGCCCCGCGTCGGCGTCCGCTGACCCGGACCCACCACGCGCGGCGCACGCCGCACAGCTCACGCCGCCACCCGGCGGTGAACAGCCGGCAGAAAGCAGGGGCGGTCGCCCGCGACGGAAGTCGCCGGGCGGCCGCCCCTCCGCCGTACCCCGCGGGCGGGGCCGGGCACCCGTGCGGCGCCCCGTCCAGCCCGCCCGAGCACGTGCCACCGGCACGTGTACGGGCACCTGCCGCGCCCCCGTACGACCCATCGCACCGCCACCGCAGCACTACCGGATCGAGCCGCACCGTCGCCTTACCACGCGGGAAGGCCCGCCGTCTCGCCAAAGCGCTTTTCCGATGATGTGTTCTACTGCGCTCCTGCGATTCCCCGGCGCCGACCTGATCCAAGGTGTCATGCTGCTCCAAGTCAGGGGGGTTGGTCCCAATTTCCACTGTGTTCCGAGGACTGCCGTTCCAACGATCACCAGAGGTCCGGCCGGAGGTCGACGTGTCCGCGAACATCAACCCCACCGTGCGTCGCAGGCGCCTGGGCTCCGAACTCCGCAAGCTGCGGGAGGGCCTGGCCATGACGGCGGAGGAGGTGGCCGGCCGGCTGATGGTCTCCCAGTCGAAGATCAGCCGACTGGAGAACGGGCGCCGCAGCATCAGCCAGCGCGACGTGCGCGACCTCTGCGACGTCTACAACGTGACCGACGAGGCCATGCGGGCCAGTCTGATGGAGATGGCGCGGGAGTCCCGCCAGCGCGGCTGGTGGCACGACTTCAACGACATGCCGACCCCGTACAGCGTGTACATCGGCCTGGAGGCCGAGGCCTCGTCGATCCGCGCCTACGAGTCCTCGTTCGTCCCCGGGCTGCTGCAGACCGAGCAGTACGCCCAGGCCGTCGTGGAGGGCACCCAGCCGGACACCGACGCGCTCTCCGTCCAGCGGCGGGTGCAGGTCCGGATGAAGCGCCAGGACCGCGTCCACGGGGAGAACCCGCTGGGCAGCCTCTGGACCGTCATAGACGAGGCGGTGCTGCGCCGCGAAGTGGGCAACCGGGCGGTGATGGCCGATCAGCTGAAGCACATGCTGGAGCTGAGCCAGCGCCCGAACATCACGATCCAGGTGATCCCGTTCTCGCACGGCGCCCACCCCGGCATGACCGGGACATTCTCCCTGCTGGAGTTCCCCGAGTCAGCCGATTCCACGGTTGTCTACTTCGAAGGGGTGACGAGCGATCTCTACCTGGAGAAGGAAGCCGACGTGCGCCGCTATACCAGTCTCTACGACCACCTGCGGGCAGCGGCGCTCGGAGTGGTCGAGAGCCGGTCACTGATAGCCACGATTGAAGAGGGATACCACGCATGAGCACCACCTTCGAGAACGGGACGACCTGGCGGAAGAGCACCCACAGCGGCGGCAACGGCGCCTGTGTGGAGATCGCCACGCCGGCTGCGGGCGCCGTCGCGGTGCGGGACTCCAAGGATCCCCAGGGTCCTCAGCTGAACTTCTCGGCCGAGGCCTGGAAGGCGTTCGCCGTCGATGCCGGAGCAGGGGTGTTCGGCGGCTTCTGAGCCACCGCGCCGTTCTCGGCGCAGTCGCCCGTAGCGGTGTCCGCCGCCCTCCCCCGGGGCCGCGGGCGCCGCTGCCGGCACCTACGCGGCCGCGCGCCGGCGGACCGGGCCGATCGGGCCCACCGGGCCGGGTGGAACGTCAGCGCAGCACCGGGTAGCGGTCCGCCCAGGCGGCGCCCTCCGGGGTGTCCAGGCCGTGCAGCTCCGGCCCGTGCATCAGCTCCAGGACGAAGTCGTCGGCCAGTTCGAGCAGGGCGCCGCGCCCCTCCAGCGCGGCCACCAGGCCGGGCGGCAGGGCGCTGTCCCCGTGCAGCACCCCGAGCAGGTTGCCGCAGATGGCGCCGGTGGAGTCGCTGTCCCCCGAGTGGTTCACCGCCAGCAGCAGGCCCGAGCGCACGTCGTGGGCGACCAGCGCGCAGTACACCCCGATCGCCAGCGCCTCCTCGGCGACCCAGCCCTCGCCCAGCGCCTCGACCCGCTCCGCCGACGGCTCGCCGGCCCGTACCGCGTCCAGCGCCGCCCGCAGCGCCGCCGTGGTCTCCTCGTGCGCCGGCCGCTCGGAGAGCAGGGCGAGCGCCAGGTGGACGCCCTCCTCCAGGGTGCCGCCGCGGGCCACCGTCTGGACGATCACCGCCAGGGCGCCGGCCGAGAGGTAGCCGGTGGGGTGGCCGTGCGTCAGCACCGAGCACTCCACGGCCAGCTGGAACACCAGGCCCGGCTCCCAGGTGGTGAGCAGCCCGAACGGCGCCGCCCGCATCACCGTGCCGCAGCCCTTGGAGTGCGGGTTCTTGGGCACCTCCACGGTGCCGAGGCGGTCCGCGTCCGGGCCGGAGAGGCCGGACAGGCAGGCCTGGCCGGGGGCGCGCTGGGCGTACAGCCACTCCTCGCGGCCGAGCCAGCCGAGGTCGGTGCGGCGCTCGTCCGGGCCCCAGTCCCGCTGGGTGGCGGCCCAGCGCAGATAGGCGAGGTGGAGGTCGGTGGGCGGGTGCCAGCTGCCGGTGTCGCGCCGGATGTGGGCGCGGATCAGCCCGTCCACGGTGAAGAGCACCATCTGGGTGTCGTCGGTGACCGCCCCGAGCCGGCCGTAGGCGGGTACGTAGCCGGTCACGCCGAGCGGGCCGTGCGCGGCTCGGATCTTCTCCAGCGACTCGAACTCGACGCCCGCGCCGAGCGCGTCACCGATCGCCCCGCCGAGCAGACAGCCCCGCACCCGGCTGCGGAAGTCCTGCTGCTGGGCTCGTGACCACAGTGGCATCACGACGGAGCGCCTTTCGTCCGGGAACCGGGGAGCGCGACGCTCGGCCGGCCGCGCGCCCTCGCACTGTATTCGAATGACCGAACAAGTCGAGCGATTCCCTCGAACACCGCACTTCGACACGATGGTGCCGACCCGCCACGCGCAGGCCGCGGCCGGCCACCCCGGGCTCCCTGCCGGGCCGGGACGCGCCCGTCTCCGGGCCGGCCGGCCGTGCCGCCGGCGGCCCGCCGGGCAGGGGAGCCCGGCAGGCCGTCACCGGTACCGGGTGGGGAGGTCAGTCCAGGACCGGCAGCAGCTCCGGCAGGTGGCCGTCCGAGGCCAGGGCCGCGGCCAGCCGCTCGGCGGGCACCTCGCCGTAGGTGGTGGTGCGCTGCCGGTGCGGGCGCCCCGCCGCCTCGGCGATCGCCCGCAGGTCCCGGACCGACTTGTAACTGCCGTACGCCGACCCGGCCATCCGCGAGATGGTCTCCTCCATCAGCGTGCCGCCCAGGTCGTTGGCGCCCGAGCGGAGCATCTCGGCCGCGCCCTCGGCCCCCAGCTTCACCCAGCTGGTCTGGATGTTGGGGATGTGCGGGTGCAGGAGCAGCCGCGCCATCGCGACCACCGCCCGGTTGTCCCGCGCGGTCGGCCCGGGCCTGGCGATGCCGGCCAGGTAGACCGGGGCGTTGGTGTGGATGAACGGCAGCGTCACGAACTCGGTGAACCCGCCGGTGCGCTGCTGGATCTCCGCCAGCAGCCGCAGGTGGCCCAGCCAGTGGCCCGGGTTGTCCACGTGGCCGTACATCATCGTGGACGAGGAGCGGATGCCCAGCTCGTGCGCGGTGGTGACGACCTCCACCCAGGTCGCGGCGGGCAGCTTGCCCTTGGTCAGCACCCAGCGGACGTCGTCGTCCAGGATCTCGGCTGCCGTGCCCGGGATGCTGTCCAGCCCCGCCGCCTTCGCCTCCTGGAGCCAGTCGCGGATCGAGAGGCCGGTCCGGGTCGCGCCGTTGACCACCTCCATCGGCGAGAAGGCGTGCACGTGGATGCCGGGCACCCGCTCCTTCACCGCGCGCGCGATGTCGAAGTAGGCCGTCCCGGGCAGGTCGGGGTGGATGCCGCCCTGCATGCAGACCTCGGTGGCGCCGACCTCCCAGGCCTGCGCGGCCCGGTCGGCCACCTGCTCCAGGGAGAGGGTGTAGGCGTCCGCGTCGGTGCGGCGCTGGGCGAAGGCGCAGAACCGGCAGCCGGTGTAGCAGACGTTGGTGAAGTTGATGTTCCGGGTGACGCAGTAGGTGACGTCCTCGCCTACCGCGGCGCGGCGCACGTCGTCGGCGATCCGGCAGAGCGCGTCCAGGGCCGGGCCGTCCGCGTGGAACAGCGCCAGCGCCTGGTCGTCCGTCAGCCGGGCGGGGTCGTCGGCGGCCGTCGCCAGCGCCCCGCGCAGATCGCCGGCGAGGCGCTCCGGGGCGCCCTTGGCGAGCACCTGCTCGCGCAGCACCTGCCAGTCCCCGTACACGTCCTCGAAGTCGGCCCGGCGGTCACCGGTGCGGCCCTCGGTGTCGATGGTGGCGTGCAGGTCCGTCCGCCCGTACGAGGCGGGCAGGTCCTCCGGCTCCTGCCAGGGGAGGCCCTGGACCACGGCGTCCGGGCGGGCCAGGCCGGTCTCCGGGTCGGACAGCGCCCGGACGTGCGGCAGCACCCGCGGATCCAGCCACGGCTCGCCGTGCCGGACGTACTCGGGATAGACGGCGAGCCGCTCGCGCAGCTCGAAGCCGGCCGCCGCCGAACGCTCCGCCAGCCGGTCGATCTGCGGCCAGGGGCGCTCGGGGTTCACGTGGTCGGGCGTCAGCGGCGAGACGCCGCCCCAGTCGTCGATCCCCGCGCCGATGAGCCGCTCGTACTCGCCGTCCACCAGGTTCGGCGGCGCCTGGAGGCAGGCCGCCGGGCCCATGATGTGCCGGGCCACCGCGACGGTGGCGACCAGCTCGTCCAGCTCGGCGTCGGGCATGCCGCGCATCGCCGTGTCCGGCTTGGCGCGGAAGTTCTGCAGGATCAGCTCCTGGATGCCGTGGTAGGCGCGGGAGACCCGGCGCAGCGCGAAGAGCGACTCCGCGCGCTCCTCGTACGTCTCGCCGATGCCGATCAGCAGCCCGCTGGTGAACGGCACCGAGCTGCGTCCGGCGTCCTCCAGGACCCGGAGCCGGACGGCCGGCTCCTTGTCCGGCGAGCCGTAGTGCGGGCCGCCGGGCTCGCTCCAGAGCCGGGTCGCGGTGGTCTCCAGCATCATGCCCATGGAGGCCGAGACCGGCTTGAGCCGCTGGAAGTCCGTCCAGCTCAGCACCCCGGGATTGAGGTGCGGCAGCAGGCCGGTCTCCTCCAGGATGCGGATGGACATCGCCCTGACGTAGGCGATGGTGTCGTCGTAGCCGTGCGCGTCCAGCCACTCGCGGGCCTCGGGCCAGCGGTCCTCGGGCTTGTCCCCGAGGGTGATCAGCGCTTCCTTGCACCCCAGTTCGGCCCCGCGCCGGGCCACCTCCAGCACCTCGTCGGGCGACATGAACATCCCGTGGCTGCGCCCGGGGAGCTCCCGCGCCGTGCCCTGCGCGGCTCGGCGCAGCTTGCCGGGGACGGTGGCGAAGGTGCAGTAGTGGCACTTGTCGCGGCAGAGCCGGGTGAGCGGGATGAACACGCTCTTTGAGTAGGTGATGACGCCGGGCCGGCCCGCCGTCGCGAGGCCCGCGTCGCGCACCCGGGCCGCACTCGCGCAGAGGTCCGTCAGGTCCGCGCCTCTGGCCCGGAGCAGCACCGCAGCCTCTGCCGCGTCCAGCGCGACACCGTCCCGGGCACGGCGCAGGGCGCGCCGCATCGCGTTCGCAGTCGGGGTGAAGGTTGCGTCCATGGCGCGACCCTACGCCAGTTCCGGTACCTCCGGAGGAGGTGACCCTGAGGGCCTGTCAGGGTCGTCTGCGCCGGGAGACCGACCCCGATCTGGCCCTGCAGAGCGATGACTCGGACGCCCCGGGGCCGTGTAATGGAGCGGACAGGCAGTCGGTCACGGTTACGGAGGGGTTGGACGCTATGACGGACGACACGACGACTGAACGACACCCGGGGGGCGGCGTGCCCTACCGCTCGGGCCGGCGCACCGCGGTGCGGGTGGCGGTGCCGCTAGCGGTGGCGGGCACGATCGCCGCGGGCATCGGGCTGGTGCCCGCGCTGGCGGACGACGCCCCGCCGAACCTGCCCGCGCTGACGGCGGAGCAGGTGGTGGCGAAGGCGCTCGGCTCGCAGGCCCAGACGCTCTCGGGGACGGTCTCGGTCTCCGCGGACCTCGGGGTGCCCAGCCAGCTGTTCTCGGCCGCGGGCGGCGGACTCGGCTCCGGCGGCGCCGGCCAGGGCTCCTCGGCCGCGCCGGAGGCCAAGCTGGCCGGCCTGCTCGGCGGGGACCACACCCTGCGGGTCGCGGTGGACGGTCCGGACCGCCAGCGCGTCGGCCTGATCGAGAACCTCTCCGAGTACGAGCTGGTGCACAACGGCGACCAGGTCTGGGCCTGGGACAGCTCCACCAACGAGGCCGTGCACCTGAGGGCCCCGCAGGGCGCCCGGCCCGAGGGCCACCGGGGCGGGGCGCCGCTCACCGGGGTGCCGACCACGCCGGCCGAGGCGGCCAAGGAGTTCCTCGCGGCGGGCGCGGGCACCACCGCCGTCACCGTCGACGGCACGGCGAACGTCGCCGGGCAGAAGGCGTACCAGCTCAGCGTGAAGCCCACCCAGTCCGGCTCCACCATCGGCGAGGTGCGGATCGCGGTGGCCGCCGACAACGGCGTGCCGCTCGCGGTGGTGGTCAAGGGGACGGACGGCTCCGCCGTGCTGGACGTCCACTTCAAGGACGTCTCCTTCGCCAGGCCGGCCGCCAAGTCCTTCGAGTTCTCGGCCCCCAAGGGCGCCAAGGTGACGGAGCAGCGGGCGGAGGCCGGCGGCGAGGGCCGGCAGGCGCCCGGCGGCGCGCCGGAGCAGGCGGGCGCCGACGGCCTGAACCTCGTCGGCGAGGGCTGGACGACGGTGCTGAGCACCCGGCTGCCCGGCGGCGACGCCGCCCCGGCACCGGCGGAGTCCGGCAAGCAGGGCCGGCACGGGGGCGAGGGCCGGGCGCCGGGCCAGAGCGTGCAGGGCCTGGTCAAGTCGCTCGGCAAGCCCGTCCAGGGCGGCAGCCTGATCAGCACCAAGGTGCTGAACGTGCTGGTCACGGATGACGGCCGGGTGTTCGCCGGTGCGGTGACGCTGCCGGTGCTGCAGAGTGCGGCCGGGGTGAAGTAATGACCCGGGCTCCTGTGACGGGGGACGTTACGGAGCCGGCCGGGGGCCGGGGCGCCGAGGTGCGCCCGGCCCCCGTGGCCGTACCCGCCGTCGCCCCGCCCACTGCTCCCGCCACCGGCGACGGCCGGTCCGGGTCAGCCGCTCCCTCCGGGTCAGCCGATCCGTCCGGGTCCGCCGATCCGTCCTGGTCCCCGTCCGACGCCGTGATCAGCACCCGGGGGCTGACCAAGCGCTTCCGGGGCGGGCAGCTCGCCGTGGACGGGCTGGACCTGACCGTCCCCCGCGGTTCGGTCTTCGGCTTCCTCGGGCCCAACGGCTCCGGCAAGACCACCACCATCCGCATGCTGATGGGCCTGATCGCGCCCACCTCGGGGGTGGCCACCGTGCTCGGCGCGTCGATGCCGCAGTCCGTCACCGCGGTGCTGCCGCGGGTCGGCGCGCTGATCGAGGGCCCGGCGCTGTACGGCTTCCTCTCCGGCCGGGACAACCTGGCCCGGTTCGACGCGGCCGATCCGACCGCCGACCCGCGCACCCGCCGGCAGCGGGTCACCGAAGCGCTGGACCGGGTGGGGCTGACCGCCGCGGCCGGAAAGAAGGCGCGGGCGTACTCGCTCGGCATGAAGCAGCGGCTCGGCCTGGCCTCGGCCCTGCTCCAGCCGCGCGAGCTGCTGGTACTGGACGAGCCGACCAACGGCCTCGACCCGCAGGGCATGCGGGAGATCCGGGCGCTGATCCGGGAGGTCGCGGCCGAGGGAACGACGGTCTTCCTCTCCTCCCACCTGCTGGACGAGATCGAGCAGGTCTGCACGCACGCCGCGGTGATGTCGCGCGGCCGGCTGCTGGTGCAGGGCACCGTGGCCGAGCTGGCCGCCCGGGCCCAGGGGCGGCTGGTGGTCCGCACCCCCGACGTGGCGCTGGCCGCCGGGGTGCTGGCGGCGCACCGGGTCCGCGACGTGCTGCCGGGCGAGGACCGGGTCGAGGGGGCGCCGGACGCGCTCGCCGAGGACGGCCTGCCGGAGCTCTGCGCCGCGCTGGTCGCGGCCGGGGTGCGGGTGCGGGGCTTCGGAGTGGAGCGCGGCACGTTGGAGGACGCCTTCGTGGCGCTGACCGGGGAGGGCTTCGATGTCGCGGGCTGAGGCTCCGGCCGTACCGGAGACGGTGGGGACAGCGGGGACAGCGGGTGCGGTGGGTGCGCCGGGCGCGGTGGGTGCGCCGGGCCCGGTGGGTGCGCCGGGCCTGCCGGGTGTTCCCCGGGTGACCGGGCGCCGGGCGCAGACGACGGCCGGGTTCCTGGCGCTGTTCCGCAGCGAGTTGCTGCTGACCTTCCGCCGGATGCGGACGATCGTGCTGCTGGGGATCCTCGCGGTGCTGCCGGTCCTGATCGGTGTGGTGGTCAGGATCGAGACCGACGGGTCGCAGGGCGGCGGGGGCCCGGCCTTCATCGCGCAGGTGACGCAGAACGGCCTCTTCCTGGTCTTCACCTCGCTCGCGGTGGCCCTGCCGATCTTCCTGCCGATGACGGTCGGGGTGGTCGCCGGCGACTCGGTGGCCGGCGAGGCGGCCGGCGGCACCCTGCGCTACCTGCTGGTCGCGCCGGCCGGGCGGACCAGGCTGCTGGCCGCCAAGTTCACGGCCGGTCTGGCGTTCTGCCTGGCGGCGACGGCGACGGTCGCACTGGCGGCGCTCGCCACCGGCGCCGCGCTGTTCCCGCTCGGGGAGGTCACGCTGATCTCCGGGGAGACCATCGGCCTCGGCCCGGCGCTGCTGCGGGCGGTGCTGGTAGCGCTGGTCGTGGCCGCCTCGCTGTCCGGACTGGTCGCGATCGGGCTCCTCATCTCGACGCTCACCGGCAGCGGCATCGCGGCGATGGCCGCCACCGTCAGCCTGGTGATCACCGTCCAGATCCTCGACAGCTTCCCCCAGCTGCACGCGATCCAGCCGTTCCTCTTCACCCACCACTGGCTGAGCTTCGGGGACCTGCTGCGCGAACCGATGTACTGGGACGGCGTGCTGGAGAACCTCGGGCTGCAGGCCGCGTACGTCGCCGTCTTCGGCTCGGCCGCGTGGTCGCGCTTCACCAGCCGGGACATCACCGCGTAGCGGGCCGGCGGGGGCCGGGGCCGCCCCGCCGGCCGGCCCTGCGCGCGCCCCCGTCAGCGGGTGGGCGCCGGGGCCGCGTCGAGGGGCGGGGTGGGTGCGGTGGCCGGGTCGGCCGGGGCGTCGGCCGGGCCCAGGGCGTCGGCCGGGACGGCGTCGGCCGGGACGGCGGCGGCCGACCGGGCCAGGACGGCGGCCCGCTCCGCCCGATCGGTCCGCACCCGGCGCAGCGCGTCCCAGGTCAGCAGCGCCAGCGCGGCCCAGACCAGCGAGAAGCCGGCCCAGCGGGCGGGCGGCATGGACTCGTGGAACACCGTGACACCGATCAGGAACTGGAACAACGGCGCCAGGTACTGCAGCAGCCCGAGCACGGTGAGCGGCACCCGGACCGCCGCCGCGCCGAAGCAGAGCAGCGGGATCGCGGTGATCACCCCGCTGAGCATCAGCAGCCCGGAGTGCCCCCAGCCGAACGACCCCGCCACGGTGTGCCCGAAGGTGCCGCGGCCGACGAGCCCCAGGTAGACCAGGTACCCGAGGGCGAACGGGAACATGAAGGCGCTCTCGGCGGCCAGGCTCTCCAGCCCGCTCAGCCCGACCGTCTTCTTGAGCAGCCCGTACGTCCCGAAGGAGAAGGCCAGGGTCAGCGCGATCCAGGGCAGCCGTCCGTAGCCGACGGTCAGCACCGCCACCGCGAGGGCGCCGATGCCGACGGCCGCCCACTGCGCGGGCCGCAGCCGCTCCTTGAGCACCACCACGCCGAAGGCGATGGTGACCAGCGGGTTGATGAAGTAGCCGAGGCTGGTCTCGACGACGTGCCCGGCGTTGACCCCCCAGATGTAGACGCCCCAGTTGACCGAGATCACGGCGGCGGCCCCGCCCAGCATGGCGAGCCGGCGGGGCTGGCGCAGCAGCGGGCGTATCCAGCCCCAGTGCCGCTGGGCGAGCAGCAGTACGACGACGGCGACCAGTGACCAGACCATCCGGTTGGCGAGGATGTCGTCGGCGGCGGCCGGCTCCAGCAGCGGCCAGAACAACGGGAAGAGCCCCCACATCCCGTACGCCGCCAGGCCGTACCAAAGGCCCCGGCCGGCCTCCTGCTGGGTTGTCTCCGCCATCGACGGCCTGCCCTCCGCGCGCACCAATGTCGTGCCGACGGTAGCGGGCGCGGGGGCCGGCTGTCATCTCCGTATTCGCATTTTGCTCATGACATGAGACGCCGCCCGACCGACCTGCGGTTTCGCGGTCGACCCGGGCGGCGCCCCGTACGTCAGGCGCCCAGCGCCGTGCGCACGCTCTCCGCCAGCGGGACGGTCGGACGGCCGATCAGCCGGGCCAGGTCACCCGGGGTGCCGGCCAGTTCGCCGCGCGCGATACCGGCGTCCACGTCCACCAGGACGTCGGCGAAACCCTCCGGCAGGCCGGCGCCGACCAGGACCGCGCGGTGCTCGGCCGGGGTCACCTCGCGGTGCTCGACGGGTCGGCCCGAGACCCGCGCCAGCTCGGCGGCCAGCTCCGGCAGGCTCCACGCGACGTCACCGCTGAGCTCGTACACGGTGTCCGCGTGACCGCCCTCGTGCCCCGCGCCGAGCAGCACCGCGACCGCCGCGGCGGCGTAGTCCGCACGCGGGGCGGTGGCCACCCGGCCCTGCCCGGCGCTGCCGATCACCACGCCGCGCGCCACCGTGCCGGCGGCGTCGCCCAGGTAGTTCTCGGTGTACCAGCCGTTGCGGAGGAACGAGAAGGGCAGCCCCGACTCCCGGATCGCCGCCTCGGTGGCCTTGTGCTCGTCCGCCAGTCGGAAGGTGGCCACACCGGGCGCACTGGTGTACGCGAGCAGCGCGACGCCGGCGGCGCGCGCCGCCTCGATCACGGCGGTGTGCTGCGGGATGCGGCGGCCGACCTCGCTGCCCGAGATGAACAGCACCCGGTCGCCGGCCGCGAAGGAGCCCGCCAGGCTCTCCGGACGGTCACGCCGCGGGCGGCGAGGTCGGCGGCCTTCTCGGCGGAGCGGACGACCACCGCCACCTCGCCGGCGGGGACCTCGGCCAGCAGGCCCTCGACGACCAGCCGGCCGAGCTGTCCGGTGGCACCGGTGACGACGTACATGTTGCTGCTCCCTGGGTCGGGTCAGGTCGGTTCGGTTCGGGCCGTTGCCCGTTGAACTCGCGGTCGGACGGCCGATTCATCTCGGCCTCGACACTCACCCTAGGATGGGCACTTACTTCTCGAAAGTACGCACTTCAAAGTAGGGTACTGACATGCAGGTAATGACATGCAGGTAATGACCCAGGGCGCCGCCCCTGCTGCCCCCGCCGCTTCCGACGCCGCCGCCCCCTCCACGGCCCGGCCGGCCGTCCCGCTCGGCGAGCTGCCGCCGCCGGACGTCTACGACCGCATGTGCCCCTCCCGCGGCGTGCTGGAGCACGTCACCAGCCGGTGGGGCGTCCTGGTGCTGGCGGCGCTGGACGAACGCGGCTACCGGTTCAGCGAGCTGCGCCGGCGGGTGTCCGGGGTGAGCGAGAAGATGCTCGCGCAGACCCTGCAGACCCTGGAGCGCGACGGCTTCGTCCTCCGCGAGGCCCATCCGGTGATCCCGCCACGGGTGGACTACAGCCTCACCCCGCTCGGCCGGGAGGCCGCCCACCTGGTGGCGGCCCTCGCCCGCTGGTCCGAGCAGCGCGTCCCCGTCGTCCAGGAAGCCCGCGCCGGGTACGACGCCCGCCCGCGCTGAGGCGGGGCGGGCTCGGGGGGTCGGGAGGGCGGGGCCGGCGCGTTTTATGTCGGTCGGTCTACATATGTCGGTCGGTCTACAGAGACGGGCCTCAAGGGGTGTTTCTGTAGACCGGTCTAGCGATTCCGGGCCCGCGAAGCTGGCGAATATGCAGACCGGTCTACCTAAGGTGTCCAGAATCAACCGACCGGTCTACGGATTCGCGGCCCCGCCGGGTGGCTACCGCTCCGCGATCAGCGCCGCGAACCCGTCCAGCACTCGGGCCAGGCCGAAGGCGTACGCGTGGTCCGCGCTGTACGCGCCGGTGTGCACCTCGCCGGCGGCCGCACCGACACGGGCGGCGACCGGGTACCGCTCGGCGTCGAAGACCCGGGCCAGCAGGTCCGCGTTGGCCGCCCACCACTGCTCGTCGGTCATCGCACTGTCCTGCTGCGCGGCGCGGTCGTCGGCACCCATCCGGGCACAGGTCTGGACGAAACCCAGCAGGTGGGTGAGCGCGGCGTCCAGCTCCACGTCCGGCAGCCCGGTGCCCTCCAGGGCGCACAACTCGTACTCGTACTTGGCCATCAGCCCCGGCCCCAGCGGCGGACGGCTGGTCGAGATGCTCGCCACCCAGGGGTGGGCGCGGTAGAGCGCGCGGTTGTCGTCCGCGACCGCGGCCACCCTGGCCCGCCAGCCACCGTCGGAGGGGGCGCTGCGCGGCATGGTCGCGTAGACGGTGTCCAGCATCAGGTCGAGCAGCTCGGCCTTGCCGGGCACGTACGTGTAGAGCGCCATCGGGGAGACGCCCAGCTCCTGCGCCACCCGCCGCATCGTCACCGCGTCCACGCCGTCGGCGTCGGCCAGCGCGATCGCCACGGCCGCGATCTCCGCGGGCGACTTCGTCGGCCGGGGACCACGACGGCCCGGCTTCTCCTCGGTCGACACGCCCCAGAGCAGTGCCAGCGTCCGCGCCGGGTCCCCCGCACTGCTGCGTTCACTCGCCATGGGGGAATCCTTTCACGCGCCCGCCCGGACAGGGCCTGCCGGGCGTACCGCCGGAGCGCACCGGGAGGAGAACAGCGGCACGTCCGGACTGCGGGGCCGGGCGGGCCCCCGGCGGGCACCGTCGGGCAAGCCCTAGGGTCGACCCATGACCGACCGCGCCCCCGAGCCACTCCCCGGCACCGACTCGGCAGAGGTCGTCCGCTCCCGAGTCACCTGCCGCCGCTGCCACCGCCCGCTGCACGACCCGGAATCCCGCATCCTGCGGCTGGGCCCGGAGTGCCGGGACCCGACCGAACGGGTCGCCCGCCACGAGGTCGACCAGGACCCGTTGCCCGGGTTCGGCCCGTCCCGGTGACCGACCGCATCGGCCGGAACCGCAACACCCGGCTCCATCTCCACCCCGCAGGGTTCCGGCTCCGCCTCCTGAGGTGACGCAGGGCCGCTAACGCGCGGAGCAGGAAGTCGGACCGGCCGACTTCCCACTCCCCCCCCCGAGGCCGGCCGAGGGCACCGGCCCCAGCCGGAGCACACCACGATCGAGCCGCCCCAGTCACCACAACCCGAGGCGACGCAGGAGCATTGAGTCGCGGAGCAGGAAGTCGGACCGGCCGACTTCCCACTCCGACCCGGGGCCTTCCGGGCCGGCCGTCACCAGCTCGGTGCGCTCCCGTCGCACGTGGCGCCCGGGCAGCCGGCGGCGTAGAGCTGGGTCACGCCGATCGCCAGCAGGTACCGGTGGTTCGCGTAGGCCTTCGCCTGAAGTGCCTCGGCGTCCACGCGCCGCCAGTCCTGGTACACGACCCGCTCGGACTCATCGTCCGTGTAGGGCTTCGCGTCCGGCCCGCGCAGGGTTGACGAGTCGTCCCAACTGCCCCTGATCCTGGGCAGACCCTTGCCGTCCGTGACCGCGACGGTCAGGGTGACGGAGTTCTGCCCGGCGCCGCGCGTGTGGTCGACGGCGACCGAGTTCGGCCGGGCCAGCGCCTCGGCCGTCTGCTCGGCCGAGGCGTCGCCACCCGGGCTGTGCTGGTAGTGCAGCTCCCGCACCAAGTCCCTGCCGCCGCTGCGCGGCTCCCAGCCGACGCCGGCCAGCGCCCGGTCCAGCTCGGCCAGCCGGGGCTCGATCTCACCGTCGAACGCGGCGTACAGCACCGTCGTCCGCCGGCACATCACCCCCGACCACACCGGCTTGCTGCCGAAGCTGCCGGAGGCGGCCCGGGCCTCGCACAGGTCGGCGACCGAGCTGTCCAGCGCCTCCGCCCAGGGCGCGGCCGCCCGGACCAGCCCGGTCTGCTCGTCGGCGAACGCCACCGCCCGGTCGTGGGCCGCACGCGTGTCGGCGGCCCGGGCGAGCGCGCTCGCGTCCGGCGCGGGGGGCACGGTGGTGAGGTCGTGCAGTTGCCAGAGGACGACCGCGACGAGGATCACCGCCCCGGCCACGACCACGCCCGACAACGTCAGCAAGACCCGCCGTACCCCGGCCCAGGCCGATCCGCCCCCCGTACTCATGGCCACCACCGTAGCCAGGCGCGTGGGCGGGGCGTCCGGTCGAGACGCCTCCGAGACGCCTCCGCAACGGGCCCGACACCCGCCGCGTCCCTCCGTCAGGGCCGGTTCAGCGCCTTGCGGTTCGGCAGCCGGGCGGCCGGGCGCAAGGGGCGCTTCTGTACCGGCTCGTCGACAACTCCGACGCGGTCACGTCACATCCGGGCCGAATCGCGCCGAAGCCATGGCCCCCGACCCCCCGGCCCCGCTATCAAGATCTCAGCAGGGCCGCCGCCTGACGGCCCGGAACACGGGGGAACCTCCTATGAACGGCATCCACACCCGCAAGCGCATGTGGACGCTCGTCGGTCTCGCGGCGGTCGGCGCCCTGACCCTCACCGCCTGCAACGACGACCCGGCGGCCGACACGGCGAGCAGCACTCCGCCACCGGCCGCCGCGCCGACGACCCCGGCCGCCACCGCGAGCACGCCGGCCGCGGCCAGCCCGTCCGGTGCCGCCACCGGCACACCCACCACCGCGCCCACCACCGCACCCGCAGCCGCACCCGCCACCGGCGGCGGTACCGACGCCGCCCCCGGGCAGACCTTCAAGATCGGCCAGCCCGCCCAGGTGCAGTTCACCTCCGGCAGCACCAAGGGCGTCATCGCCCTGTCGGTCACCACGATCGAGGCCGGCGACCCGGCGGACCTGGCCGCGCTCAAGCTCGGCGACAAGGCCAAGGGGCTCGTCCCGTACTACGTGCGGTACTCGATCACCAACACCGGCACCACGGACCTGGCCTACACCAGCGTGGACCACGTCAAGGGCCTCCTGCCGGACGGCAGCGAGGCACAGGAACTGATGATCATCGGCGGCTTCGCCAAGTGCGCGAACCCCTCGCTGCCGAAGGGCTTCACCAACGGCCAGACCGCCCAGGGCTGCGCCGTCGCCCTCGCCCCGGCTGCCACCAAGGTCTCGGGCGCCGAATACTGGGGCGCGCCCTACAGCCTGGGCAAGGGCGCCATCTTCTGGAAGTAGTGGTGCGAGGTGCGGTCGCCGGGCCGGTCCCACCGGCCCGGTGCCCGCACCCACCGCTCCGACCCCACCGACTTCACCAACCCCGCCAGCCGCGGCCGCACGCCGACCCCCCGAGGTACCGTCCCCTCATGAACGAGCCCCACCGCCCGACGCCCCGCCAGGACCCCGCGGCCCCGCGTGCCGTCCGCTCCGTTCGGGCCCGGTACGCCCGGAACTACCCGCTGCGGGTCGCCGTACTGTTCGCGGGGGTCGCCCGTGACGGGCTCCTCGCCGCCTTCAAGGCCTTCGCCAAGTCGTCCCGCCGCTCCGACCCGGGCGCCTCCGACTCCTGAAGCCCCGCCGCGCCCCGCCCCGCCGCACCCCCACCCCCCGGCCCCGGCCCACTCGGGGTCAGCCCTCGGCCGGCACTCCGGCGGGCAGCAGGCCGCGCTCCCCGAAGACCTTCTTGGCGACGAACGTCGCGTTGAGGGCGCGGGGCATCCCGCAGTAGACGGCCGAGTGCAGCAGCGCCTCGACGATCTCCTCCCGACCGAGCCCGACGTTGAGGGCCGCGTTGATGTGCACCTCCAGCTGGGGCTCGCAGCCGCCGAGCGCGGTGAGCATGCCGAGGGTCACCAGCTGCCGGTCGCGCGGCGCCAGGCCCGGGCGGTCGTAGATGTCACCGAAGGCCCAGGCGACGACCTGGTGGCCGAGCTCCGGCGAGACGTCCGCCAGCGCCTCGATGACCTTCTGGCCGCTCTCGCCGTCGATCCGGGCCAGGACGCCCATGCCGTGGTCGAAGCGCTCCTGCCGGACAGCCGCGCTGGCGGCGGCAATGGTGGAGGCGGTGGCGATGGCGTTCGTCATGGGTGATCCGTTTCTGCCGTCGGGACGGCCGCAATCAGGGACGGGTGATCGGGCTTCCGGCCCCGGGAGGAGTCCTCCCCGGCCGACATGACGACGGTATGAGTTGGAGTTCACTCCAACACAAGCCCCGATCCCGCGCACTCCCCGCCCACTCCCCCTCGCAGACCCCTGGCGCAATTCTCCGTACTATGTATAGTGTACTGCGTACGGGATAATCGCCGACGAAAGGGCACTCCTCCATGCAGATCACCGGCGCCGCCGTCTCACTCACCGTCGCGGACGTCACCGCCTCCGCCGCCTTCCTGCAGCAGCACTTCGGGTTCGCCGAGCAGATGGCGGCCGACGGGTTCGCCTCGCTCGGGCGCCCGGACTCCGGGATGAACGTCGTCTACCTGCGCCGCGGCCTCGACGTGCTGCCCGAGGGCTTCCGGGACCAGCACGCCGCCGGGCTGATCCTGGCGTTCACCGTGGCGGACGTGGCGGCCGAGGAGGCCCGCCTGCGGGCCGCCGGCGTGGAGATCACCATGCCGCTGCGCGACGAGCCGTGGGGCGAGCGGCTGTTCCAGGTCACCGACCCGAACGGGGTGGTCATCCAGCTGGTCGAGTGGGTCCAGCAGTAGGAGTCCGGCGACAGGAACCGGACGTCCGCGACGACACCCCGGCCGACGGCCGGGCGACGGACGCCGGGTCGCCCTGGAGCCCGATCCAGTAGCGGCGAACGGCACCGAACTTGGTGTCCTGGACGCTTTCGAGAACACCTCCCCGGCCCTCGATGGTCCGGACCGAGGCGATGTTGTCCACCGCGCAGGCGACCAGGACGCGGTCCAGGCCGACCGTGCGGGCTTCGTCGAGCATCCGGCCCAACGCCCACGCCGCCAGTCCGCGGCGGCGGGCGGAGGGCCGGATGCCGTAGCCGATGTGGCCGAAGTACGGGACGAAGCCGTGCACTCCGTACCGCAGGACGATGCCGCCCAGGACCCGGCCGTCCTCCACGATCCAGCGGTAGCGGAAGGCCAGTGCCCCGGCCTCGGCCGGGTGCGACGGCGCCTCCTCGGCGGCCAGCCGGGAGATCCAGGCGGCGAAGCCGGCCGGGGAGTCGACCTCGTCGCCCGGCGTGAGCCCGAAGCCGTCCTCATGGCTCCCCGGGCCCCATTCCTTGTGCGCCTCAAGCCAGTTGGCGTGCAGACGGGTGGTCGGTGCGATCAGTTCGGCCATACCCGGACGATACCCAGCCGCACCGGACCACGGACCGGCCGACCTCCCCCCGACCGGCCTCCCCCCGACCCACCGGGCGCTCACGAACCCGGGTGCTCACGGGCGGCGGACGCTCACACCGCCGAGCAGGCCCCAGGCCCCCACGTGCACGGTCGGACCGCCGAGTTCGGTACGGCCGTCGTCGCGGACGCCGCCGAGGCGCAGACCGCTGACCACCACGCGCACGTTCGGGCGGACCTTCAGCTTCACCCCGCCGATCAGGCTCAGCTTGGTGATCCGGAGCTCGGCGCCGTCGGGGATCTCCACATCCGTCAGGTCGATGTCCGCACCGCCGATCAGCGAGGCGGTCACGGTGCGGCGGTGGACCTCCCGGCCCGCGAGCCGGGTGCCGCCGATGATGCTCACGTGGACGTCGGTCCGGGTGTCAACGAGCTTCGTGTTCGTCATGGCAAGAACGGTAGGACCGGGCGGCCGTCGGCCCGTAGTGCCCGGGGGCAGCTCTTCGGGATGACACCTGTCATATCGACCCGGCGGTGGCCCCCGGCGGGAGGGATCGCTCCCGCCGGGGCGCCGTCGTCCGCCCGGCGGCGGTCAGTCGACCGTCCAGGTGTCGCTGCCGGCCAGCAGACCGGCCAGGTCGCCGGTGCCGCGCTGCGCCACGGCGGTGGTCAGCTGGGCGGCCATCAGCTCGTCGTAGACCGGCCGGCGGACGCTGCGCAGGACACCGATCGGGGTGTGGTGCAGGGTGTCGGCGTCGGCGATCCGGGAGAGCGCGAACGCCGCCGCGGAGCCTGCGGCGTGGGCGTCGTGGACCACCACCGAGGCCTCGTTGTCGGCCGTGACGGTGTCGACGTACAGCTCGCCGTCGGCGTCCCGGAAGACGCCCTGCGCCCCGTCGGCGCCGAAGCGGATCGGCTGGCCGTGCTCCAGGCGGATCAGGGCCTCGTCCCGGGTGCCGGACTCCTTCAGGATCTCGAAGGCGCCGTCGTTGAAGATGTTGCAGTTCTGGTAGATCTCCACCAGCGCGGTGCCCTCGTGCTCCGCCGCCGCCCGCAGCACGGACTGGAGGTGCTGGCGGTCGGAGTCGATGGTCCGGGCGACGAAGGTGGCCTCCGCGCCGATGGCCAGCGAGAGCGGGTTGAAGGGCGCGTCCAGTGAGCCCATCGGCGTGGACTTGGTGATCTTGCCGACCTCGCTGGTCGGCGAGTACTGGCCCTTGGTGAGGCCGTAGATCCGGTTGTTGAACAGCAGGATCTTCAGATTGACGTTCCGCCGTAGCGCGTGGATCAGATGGTTGCCGCCGATCGAGAGGGCGTCGCCGTCACCCGTCACCACCCAGACGCTCAGGTCCTGCCGAGAGGAGGCCAGCCCGGTGGCGATGGCCGGTGCGCGCCCGTGGATCGAGTGCACGCCATAGGTATTCATGTAGTACGGGAAACGGGAGGAGCACCCGATGCCGGAGACGAAGACGGTGTTCTCCCGCTTGATCCCCAGCTCCGGCATGAAGGCCTGCACCGCCGCCAGGATCGCGTAGTCCCCGCAGCCGGGACACCAGCGGACCTCCTGGTCGGTCTTGAACTCCTTGGCGGTCTGGGGCCCTTCGGCCTTCGGCACCAGCTTCAAGGAGGGGAACTTCTCGCTCATCGGTTGTCCTCCTCGTTCGCCGAAGCAGCACCCGAAGCAGCACCCGAGGCAGCCCCCGAAGCAGCCCCCGCCTCGTCCAGGCTGCCGATCGCCGCCCACAGCACGTCCGCCAACTGGGCCGCCTTGAACGGCAGTCCACGCACCTGGTTGTAGGACTGCGCGTCCACCAGGTACTTGGCCCGCAGCAGCAGCGCCAGCTGCCCGAGGTTCATCTCGGGAACGATGACCTTGTCGTAACCCTTCAGCACCGCACCGAGATTGGCCGGAAACGGATTGAGGTTGCGCAGGTGCGCCTGGGCGACCTGCCCCCCGTCGGCCCGGACCCGGCGGACGGCGGCGGTGATCGGCCCGTACGTCGACCCCCAGCCGAGGACCAGGACCCGTGCCTCGCCGCCGGGGTCGTCGACCTCCAGCGCCGGCACCGCGATGCCGTCCACCTTCGCCTGGCGGGTGCGGACCATGAAGTCGTGGTTGGCGGGGTCGTAGGAGATGTTCCCCGTGCCGTCCTGCTTCTCGATCCCGCCGATCCGGTGCTCCAGGCCCGGCGTGCCGGGCACCGCCCAGGGGCGGGCCAGCGTCTGCGGGTCGCGCTGGTAGGGCCAGAACGCGCCGTCCTCGCGGTTCGGGCCGGTCGCGAAGTCCGGGGTGATCTCGGGCAGTTCGCCGACCTCGGGGATCCGCCAGGGTTCGGACCCGTTGGCCAGGTAGCCGTCCGACAGCAGGAACACCGGGGTGCGGTAGGTGACGGCGATCCGGGCCGCCTCCAGGGCCGCGTCGAAGCACTCGGCCGGGGTCGCCGGGGCGACGATCGGCACCGGCGCCTCGCCGTTGCGGCCGAACATCGCCTGCAGCAGGTCCGCCTGCTCGGTCTTGGTCGGCAGGCCGGTGGACGGACCGCCGCGCTGGATGTCGACCACCAGCAGGGGCAGTTCGAGCGAGACGGCCAGGCCGATGGTCTCGCTCTTCAGGGCCACGCCCGGGCCGGAGGTGGTGGTCACGCCCAGCGCGCCGCCGAACGAGGCACCGAGCGCCGCGCCGATGCCGGCGATCTCGTCCTCCGCCTGGAAGGTCCGTACGTCGAAGTTCTTGTGTCTGCTCAGCTCGTGCAGGATGTCCGAGGCCGGGGTGATCGGGTACGAGCCGAGGTAGAGCGGCAGCCCGGAGCGCTCGGAGGCGGCGATCAGTCCGTACGACAGGGCGAGGTTGCCGGAGATGTTGCGGTAGCGGCCCGGTGGCAGCTTGGCCGGCGGCACCTCGTACGAGACGGCGAAGGACTCCGTGGTCTCCCCGAAGTTCCAGCCCGCCCGGAAGGCGCTGATGTTGGCCTCGGCGATCAGCGGCTTCTTGGCGAACTTGGTACGCAGGAAGGACTCGGTGCCGTGGGTGGGCCGGTGGTACATCCAGGAGAGCAGGCCCAGCGCGAACATGTTCTTGGCGCGCTCGGCGTCCTTGCGGGTCAGCCCGCTGTCCTTGAGCGCCTCCAGGGTCAGCGTGGTCAGCGGCACCTTGTGCAGGTGGTAGGCCTCCAGCGAGCCGTCCCCCAGCGGGTCGGCCGGGTAGCCGACCTTGGCCAGGGCGCGCTTGGTGAACTCGTCGGTGTTGACGATGATCTCCGCGCCGCGCGGCAGGTCCGGCACGTTGGCCTTCAGGGCGGCCGGGTTCATCGCCACCAGGACGTTGGGCGCGTCCCCCGGGGTCAGGATGTCGTGGTCGGCGAAGTGGAGCTGGAAGGACGAGACCCCCGGGAGCGTGCCGGCGGGGGCCCGGATCTCGGCCGGGAAGTTGGGCAGGGTGGAGAGGTCGTTGCCGAAGGACGCCGTCTCCGAGGTGAAGCGGTCACCGGTGAGCTGCATGCCGTCGCCGGAGTCCCCGGCGAAGCGGATGATCACCCGGTCCAATCTGCGGATCGGCTTGGCTCGCCTGGGCTGCGGACCGGCCGGCACGGCGGGGCCGGAGCGGCCCTCACCGGGCCCGGAACGGCCCTCGTCGCCGTCCGGACCGTCCACCGCTTCTGACTGATCGACCTGACTGGTCACTGCCGCGGACCTCCTCGTGGGCACCAGCCGCGGGCGTGAGCCGTGTGCCCCGTCCGCCTGGTGCACCTCTCGCATCCTATGCGGGTAAGGATTGCCTTGGACGGAACTACCCGATGCGGCGGGAAATCACCGCCGGATGTCACGGAAACACGGTAGGTGACCGGCCGGACACCGGCGGGAACGCCCCTGCTCGGGCGCCCGGACGGGCTCCGCGCGCCCCGCCCCCGCGTGTCGCGGACAGGGACGCCAACGCGGGCCGGAGGCCGTCCGGCGGGCCGGAGACCGCCCGCGCCCCGCTGTCACCCCCGCCGTCGGCCCGCGGGCGGCCCCGCTACGAGTTCAGGTAGGTGAGCACCGCGAGCACCCGCCGGTGGTCCTCGGAGCTCTGGGCCAGGCCCAGCTTGAGGAAGATGTTGCTGACGTGCTTCTCCACCGCGCCGTCCGAGACCACCAGCTGCTTGGCCACCGCCGCGTTGGTCCGGCCCTCCGCCATCAGCCCGAGCACCTCGCGCTCGCGCGGGGTCAGCCCGGCCAGGACGTCGCCCTTGCGGCTGCGGCTGAGCAGCTGCTGGACGACCTCGGGGTCCAGCGCGGTGCCGCCCCCGGCCACCCGCACCACGGCGTCGACGAACTCGCGGACCTCGGCCACCCGGTCCTTCAGCAGGTACCCGACGCCCCGGGTGGAGCCGGCCAGCAGCTCGGAGGCGTAGCGCTCCTCGACGTACTGCGACAGCACCAGGACACCCACCTCGGGGTAGAGGCCGCGCAGCGTGACGCAGGCGCGCACCCCCTCGTCGGTGTGGGTCGGGGGCATCCGGACGTCGGCGACCACCACATCGGGCAGGGCGCCGGCGCCGGCCAGGTCGTGGACGGCCTTCAGCAGCGCCTCGCCGTCGCCGACCCCCGCCACGACCTCCAGACCGCGGTCGGTCAGCAGCCTGGTCAGGCCCTCCCGAAGCAGGACGGAGTCCTCGGCGATGACGACGCGAAGCATGGTGGCCTTCCGGTTGGCGGCGCTGCGGACGGTGCTGACGAGGTCAGTCTTCCCTATCCGCGGACGCCCCGGTCCGCGGGGCGGAGAATCCCGCCGGCCGCGGTCGCCGACCGCCGGGCGGGTGCGCCCGGCCGGTCGGAGCAGAGCCCGGACGGCCGGACACAGGCGGCGGACGGCCGGTCACCTCCGGTGCCCGGCCGGGCACATGCGGCGGGCCGCCGGTCACATGGTGCGGATGGCCACCGCGTCGCACAGGCCCTGGAGGGCCGCCTTGGCCGCGCTGTCGGGCAGCGGGTCGAGCAGCGCGCGGGCCTCCTCCGCGTGCCGCAGGGTCTCCCGGCGGGCGCGCTCCAGTGCCGGGTGGCGGCGGAGCAGGCGCAGCGCCTCGGCGTGCAGGTCGTCGTCGGCGAGGTCGCTCTCGACCAGCTCGCGCAGCCGCAGGTCGGCCGGGTCGGACTCGTCGACCGGCATCTGCCGGAGCAGCAGCGTGGGCAGCGTCGGCACGCCCTCGCGCAGGTCGGTGCCGGGGGTCTTGCCGGACTCGTGGCCGTCGCTGGCGATGTCGAGCACGTCGTCGGCCAGCTGGAAGGCGATGCCGATCCGCTCGCCGTACGCGCTGAGGATGTCGGTCACCCACGGCTCGGCGCCGGCCATCAGCGCGCCGATCCGGCAGGAGACGGCGATCAGCGAGCCGGTCTTGCCGGCCAGCACGGCGAGGTAGTGGTCGAGCGGGTCGTCCTCCGGGCGGGGGCCGGCGGTCTCCAGGATCTGGCCGGTGACCAGCCGTTCGAACGCGTCGGCCTGCAGCCGGACGGCCTCCGGGCCGAGGTCGGCGAGCACCTGGGAGGCGCGGGAGAAGAGGAAGTCGCCGGTGAGGATGGCGACCGAGTTGTCCCAGCGCGAGTTGGCGCTGGGGGCGCCGCGGCGCACGGGGGCCTCGTCCATGACGTCGTCGTGGTAGAGCGTCGCGAGGTGGGTCAGCTCGACCACCACGGCGGCCGGGACCACGCCCGGGGCGTTGGCGTCGCCGAACTGCGCGGCGAGCATCACCAGCAGCGGGCGGAAGCGCTTGCCGCCGGCCTCCATCAGATGGCTGGCGGTGACGGTGATGAACGGGACGTCACTCTTCACGGCCTCGGTGAGCGCGACCTCCACCGCGTCCATCCCGGACTGGACATCGCGGGTCAGATCGCGGTCCTGCACGTTGAGCCCAAAGGGTCCCACGACGGTCACGAAGACCACTCCTCTGTCCCTGGTCGATCTAGCGGCCTGGTCCCTGAGTGCCGCCGCTGGCCATACAGGCAGGGTATCCGGTCGCGAGTGGATCACTGCACGGGCGTGCGGATCCTGTCATGATCGGGCCGGACCCGCTGGTGGGAGCCGGTCCGGAGACGACACGTCCGGGCCGCGCGGACGAGTGCGCGGCCCGGACGGTGGGGCGCGGCCGGAGCGGTTCCGGCCGGTGGAGCGGGTCCGGGCGGCGCCCGGACGGCGGGCTCAGCGGACGAAGAGCGAGGCCTTCGACGCCAGGTCCAGGAAGTACTGCGGCAGCACCCCGAGGCCGATGGTGACCACCACGCCGATGCCGATCGCGGTGGCCGTGAAGGCGCTCGGGATGGCCACGGTGGGGCCGCCGGGCTGCGGGTCCGAGAAGAACATCAGCACGATGACCCGGATGTAGAAGAACGCGGCCACCGCCGAGCTGAGCACACCCACGATCACCAGCGGGGTCGCCCCGCCGGCCGCCGCGGCCTGGAAGACCGCGAACTTCCCGGTGAAGCCCGAGGTGAGCGGGATGCCCGCGAAGGCCAGCAGGAAGAGCGCGAAGACCGCCGCGACCAGCGGGGACCGCCGGCCGAGCCCTGCCCAGCTGGACAGGTGGGTGGCCTCGCCCTTGGAGTCGCGCACCAGGGTGACCACAGCGAAGGCGCCGAGGGTCACGAAGGAGTACGCCAGCAGGTAGAACAGCACCGAGCCGAGGCCCTGCTTGTTGGTGGCGATCACGCCGGTGAGGATGAACCCGGCGTGCGCGACGGAGGAGTAGGCGAGGAGCCGCTTCACGTCCTGCTGGGTGACGGCCAGGATCGCGCCGACCACCATGGTCAGGATGGCCACGCCCCACATCACCGGCCGCCAGTCCAGCCGCAGGCCGGGGAAGGCGACGTAGAACAGCCGGAGCATGGCCCCGAAGGCGGCCACCTTGGTCGCCGCCGCCATGAACCCGGTGACCGGGGTCGGGGCGCCCTGGTAGACGTCCGGGGTCCAGGAGTGGAAGGGCACCGCGCCGACCTTGAAGAGCAGGCCGACCGCGAGCATCGCCAGGCCGATCAGGAGCAGGGCGTCGTTCTGCGTGGTGGAGAGCAGCGCCGGGGTGGCCAGGGCCTTGCCGGAGATGACGTCCGAGATCTCACCGAGCCGGACGCTGCCCGCGTACCCGTACAGCAGGGCGGTGCCGAACAGGAAGAACGCCGAGGCGAAGGCGCCGAGCAGGAAGTACTTGACCGCCGCCTCCTGGGAGAGCAGCCGGCGGCGGCGGGCCAGCGCGCAGAGCAGGTAGAGCGGGAGGGAGAAGACCTCCAGCGCCACGAACATGGTCAGCAGGTCGTTGGCGGCGGGGAACAGCAGCATGCCGCCGACCGCGAACATGGTGAGCGGGAAGACCTCGCTGGTGGCGAAGCCGGCCCGGACGGCGGCGCGCTCCTGCTCGCCGCCGGGCGTGGCGGAGGCCTGCGCGGCGAACGCGTCGGCCGGCTCGCCGCCGGCCTTGGGCTCCAGCTTCCGCTCCGCGTAGGTGAGCACGGCGACCACGGAGGCCAGCAGGATCACGCCCTGCAGGAACAGCGCGGGGCCGTCCAGGGCGACCGAGCCCATGGCGAGCAGGTCGACCTTGGTGGAGCCGTAGCCCTGGGCGGCGAGCACCACCACGGCGGTGAACGCCCCGGCCAGGCCGAGCAGGGCCACCGAGACCTGGGCCCAGTGCCGGTACCGGCGGGGCAGGAAGGCCTCCAGCAGGATGCCGAGCACGGCGGCGCCGAACACCACCAGCATCGGGGAGAGCTGGCCGTACTCGACGTGCGGGGCCGGGATGCTCGACGTGTTGCCGCCCGCGGCGGCGAGCCAACCGGTGGTGCTCACTTGTGCTCACCTCCTGAGGTGGCGGCGACCGGGTGGGCCGGCGCCGGGTCGGTCTCGTGGACCTGCGAGAGCGTCGCGTCCACCGACGGGTTGACGATGTCGGTGAGCGGCTTGGGGTAGACGCCGAGCAGGATGGTCAGGGCCACCAGCGGGGCGACGACCGCGAGTTCGCGCGCCTTGAGGTCGGGCATGCCGCGCACGCCCTCCTTGACCGGTCCGGTCATGGTGCGCTGGTAGAGCAGCAGCGCGTAGAGCGCGGCGAGCACGATGCCGAAGGTGGCGACGATGCCGATCGCCGGGTACCGGGTGAACGTGCCGACCAGGACCAGGAACTCGCTGACGAAGGGCGCCAGCCCGGGCAGCGACAGCGTGGCCAGGCCACCGATCAGGAACGTCCCGGCGAGCACCGGGGCGACCTTCTGCACGCCGCCGTAGTCGGCGATCAGGCGCGAGCCGCGGCGGGAGATCAGGAAGCCGGCCACCAGCATCCACGCGGCGGTGGAGATGCCGTGGTTGACCATGTAGAGGGTGGCGCCGCTCTGGCCCTGGCTGGTCAGCGCGAAGATGCCCATGATGATGAAGCCGAAGTGCGAGATCGAGGCGTACGCGACCAGCCGCTTGATGTCCTTCTGGCCGATGGCCAGCAGCGCGCCGTAGATGATCCCGATCACCGAGAGGACCAGGATCGCCGGGGCGAAGGTCTTCGAGGCGTCCGGGAAGAGCCCGAGGCAGAAGCGGAGCATCGCGAAGGTGCCGACCTTGTCGACCACCGCGGTGATCAGCACGGCCGTGCCGGCGGTGGACTCGCCCATCGCGTTGGGCAGCCAGGTGTGCAGCGGCCAGAGCGGGGCCTTCACGGCGAAGGCGAAGAAGAAGCCGAGGAACAGCGCCTTCTCGGCGGTGCCGCTGAGGACCAGCTTGCCGTCGGCGATCGCCGAGGTCAGCGTCCGGAGGTCGAAGGTGCCGAACCCCTGGTCCTGCGCGATCACGTACAGCCCGATCACGGCGGCCAGCATGACCAGGCCGCCGAGCAGGTTGTACAGCAGGAACTTCACCGCGGCGTAGGACCGTTGGCGGGCCGACTCGGGGCCGCCCGCCTTGTCGCCGAAGCCGCCGATGAGGAAGTACATCGGGATCAGCATGGCTTCGAAGAACACGTAGAAGAGGAAGACGTCGGTGGCGTAGAAGGAGACGATCACCATCGCCTCGACGGCCAGGATCAGGGCGAAGTAGCCCTGGGTGCGGCGCCGGTTCTCGAAGCTGCCGTCGGGCGCGGGGGCCGGTTCGGCGGGCGGGTCGGCGTCGTGCCAGGAGGCGAGCATCACGATCGGCACCAGGACGGCCGTGAGCAGGGCCAGCACGGCGCCGATGCCGTCCACGCCGAGCGAGAAGGTGATGCCGAAGGAGCGGATCCAGCTGTAGGACTCGGTCAGCTGGTAGCGGGCCCCGTCGGGGTCGAACCGGGCCGCCGCGGTGGCCGCCAGGGCCAGCGTGACGGCCGAGACGCCGAGGGCGACGAGCTTGGTGGTCCGCCGCCGGGGCCCGGTCGTCCCGGCGGGCAGCGCGGCGGTGAGCACCGCGCCGGCCGCCGGGACGGCGCAGGTGGCGGTCAGCAGGGCACTCATGCCGCGCCTCCCCGAAGGTCTGTGTAATCCCTGTCCATCAGACGGACCTCATCAGGAGAGTCGTGGCGACCAGCACCAGCGTGCCGCCGAACATGGAGAGTGCGTAGGTGCGGACGTAGCCGTTCTGGATCCGCCGCAGCCGGCCGGAGATCCCGCCGATGGTGGCGGCCAGGCCGTTGACGAAGCCGTCCAGGCCGCGGCTGTCGAAGTAGACCAGCGCCGCGGCCAGCGCGGACCCGGGGCGCACCAGGACGGCGTGGTTGAAGTCGTCCTGGAGGAGGTCCCGGCGGGCCGCCCGGGTGAGCGGGGAGCCGACCGGCGGCACCACGGGGACGGTGGAGCGGCCGTACATCAGGTACGACAGCGCGACACCGGCCAGCATGCAGACCATGGTGAGCAGGGTGACCACCAGCGGGCTGAGCGGGGAGTCCCCCTCGGAGTGCCCGGTGACCGGCTCCAGCCAGGTGACGAAGGAGCTGTTCAGGGCGAACAGTCCGCCGGCGAAGACCGAGCCGAACGCGAGCACGATCATCGGGATGGTCATGGTCCTGGGCGACTCGTGCGGGTGCGGGTCGTTGCCGTCCGCGTCCGGCTGCCAGCGCTTCTCGCCGAAGAAGGTCAGGATCATCACCCGGGTCATGTAGAACGCGGTGATCGCGGCGCCGACCAGGGTGCAGAGGCCGAGGATCCAGCCCTCCGTGCCGCCCTTGGCGAAGGCCGCTTCGATGATCTTGTCCTTGGAGAAGAAGCCGGACAGGCCGGGGAACCCGATGATGGCCAGGTAGCCGAGGCCGAAGGTGACGAAGGTGATCGGCATGTACTTGCGCAGACCGCCGTAGTGCCGCATGTTCACCTCGTCGTTCATGCCGTGCATGACCGACCCGGCGCCGAGGAAGAGCCCGGCCTTGAAGAAGCCGTGGGTCACCAGGTGCATGATCGCGAAGGCGTAGCCGATCGGGCCGAGGCCCGCCGCCAGGATCATGTAGCCGATCTGCGACATCGTCGAGCCGGCCAGCGCCTTCTTGATGTCGTCCTTGGCGCAACCGACGACCGCCCCGAACAGCAGGGTGACCGCGCCGACCACCACCACGGCGGTCTGGGCGTCCGGCGCCAGGTTGAAGATGGCACCGGAGCGGGTGATCAGGTAGACGCCGGCGGTCACCATGGTGGCCGCGTGGATCAGGGCCGAGACCGGGGTCGGGCCCTCCATAGCGTCTCCGAGCCAGGACTGCAGCGGGACCTGGGCGGACTTGCCGCAGGCCGCCAGCAGCAGCATCAGCCCGATGGCGGTCAGCTTGCCCTCACTGGCCTGGCCGGCCGCACCGGCCGCGCCCTCGGTGCCGAGGATCGGGCCGAAGGCGAAGGAGCCGAACTCCACGAACATCAGCATGATCGCGATGGAGAGGCCCATGTCGCCGACCCGGTTGACGATGAACGCCTTCTTGGCGGCCGTCGCGGCGCTCGGCTTGTGCTGCCAGAAGCCGATCAGCAGGTACGAGGCGAGCCCGACGCCCTCCCAGCCGACGTACAGCAGCAGGTAGTTGTCGGCGAGCACCAGCAGCAGCATGGCCGCCAGGAAGAGGTTCAGGTACGCGAAGAAGCGGCGCCGGCGCTCGTCGTGCGCCATGTACCCCACCGAGTAGAGGTGGATCAGCGTGCCCACACCGGTGATCAGCAGGACGAAGGTGATCGAGAGCTGGTCGAGTTGGAACGCGACGTCGGCCTGGAACCCGTTGACCGGGATCCAGCTGAACAGGTGCTCGGTGATCGAGCGGTCCTCGGCCTCGCGGCCCAGCAGCTCCGAGAACAGCGCGAGCCCGAAGCCGAACGAGAGCGCGGCCAGAGCGGTGGCCAGCCAGTGGCCGAACCGGTCGAAGCGGCGGCCACCGAGGAGCAGCAGGGCGGCGCCGGCCAGCGGCGCTGCCACCAGCAGCGGAATGAGAGAGTTCACCGAAGGCCCTCCGCCTACAGCTTCATCAGGTTGCTGTCATCGACCGAAGCCGAGTGCCTGGTCCGGAAGATGGACACGATGATGGCGAGACCGACCACTACTTCGGCCGCCGCGACCACCATGGTGAAGAACGCGATGATCTGGCCGTCCAGGTTGCCGTGCAGCCGGGAGAACGTGACCAGGGCCAGGTTCGAGGCGTTGAGCATCAGCTCCACGCACATGAACAGCACGATCGCGTTCCGTCGGATCAGCACGCCGGAGGCGCCGATGGTGAACAACAGGGCGGAGAGATAGAGGTAGTTGACCGGATTCACTCCGCGCCCTCCTCGTCGTGGCCGGCCGACGCCGGCCGGTCGTGCGGGACCGGCTCCAGCTCCTTGCGCGGGCCGGCGACCGGCGGGCGCTCGGACGACGGGCGGCCCAGCCAGTCGGCGGTGGTGTTCTCCAGCTCGGCCATCCGCCGCAGCATCTCCTGGCTGACGTCGCGGATCTGGCCGCGGTCGCGCAGGGTCCCCATCACCGAGTCCTCGGCGACGGTGCCGTCCGGCAACAGGCCCGGGACGTCGACCGCGTTGTGCCGGGCGTAGACGCCCGGCGCGGGCAGCGGCGGCAGCTGGATGTTGTCCTTGACCCGCTGGGCGGCCAGCTCGCGCTGGGTCTTCGGGGCCGTCACGTGCTCGCGGTGGGTCAGCACCATGGCGCCGATCGCGGCGGTGATCAGCAGCGCGCCGGTGACCTCGAAGGCCCAGACGTACTTGGTGAAGATCAGCCGGGCCAGGCCCTGGACGTTGCCCTCGGCGTTGGCCTCGGCGAGGCCGGTGAAGGTGTCCAGCCTGGCGTTGGCGATGCCGGCCACCAGCAGCACGCCGAACCCGAGCCCGCACAGGACGGCGGCGAACCGCTGGCCCTTCAGCTGCTCCTTCAGCGAGTCCGCGCTGGTGACACCGACCAGCATCACCACGAACAGGAAGAGCATCATGATCGCGCCGGTGTAGACGACGATCTGCACCACGCCCAGGAAGACCGCGCCCTGGGCCATGTAACAGACCGCCAGGGCGAGCATGGTGGCGGCCAGGCAGAGCGCGCTGTGCACGGCCTTCTTCATCAGCAGCATGCCGAGCGCGCCGCCGACGGCGATCACCGCGAGCACCCAGAACTGGACGGCCTCACCGGTGGAGGTCGTCCCGGTGGCGGCGAGGGCCGCGCCGTGCCCGGCGAGGTTCAGGGCGGTCACTGCTGGGCCTCCTTGTCCCGGTCGGTGCTCTCCTGCTGGACCGTCCCGGGCGCCGCCGCGGTGATCTCGCCCCGGTAGTAGGCGCCTTCGTCGGCGCCCGGGAAGATCGAGTGCGGGCTGTCGACCATGCCTTCGGAGAGGCCGACCAGCAGCTGGTCCTTGGTGAAGATGAGGTCCTGGCGCGAGGAGTCCGCGAGTTCGTACTCGTTGGTCATGGTGAGCGCGCGGGTCGGGCAGGCCTCGATGCAGAGGCCGCAGAGGATGCACCGGGCGTAGTTGATCTGGTAGACCGCCCCGTACCGCTCACCCGGCGAGTAGCGCTCGTCCTCGCGGTTGTCGGCGCCCTCCACGTAGATCGCGTCGGCCGGGCAGGCCCAGGCGCAGAGCTCGCAGCCGACGCACTTCTCCAGGCCGTCCGGGTGCCGGTTCAGCTGGTGGCGGCCGTGGAAGCGCGGAGCGGTGGGCTTCTTCTGCTCCGGGTACTGCTCGGTGAGCCGCTTCTTGAACATGGCCTTGAAGGTCACGCCGAAGCCGGCGGCCGGCCCGAGGACGGACGGCTTGTCGGTCCTGTCGTTCTGGTCGGACGACATCGCGGTCAGCTCCCTTCGGAATGGTCGGACCCGTTGAGGGCGTCCTGGAGTTGCTTCGGGGCGCGGCTGGGCCGGCGCGGGACCGGCGGGAGCTGCTGGCCGGGCAGCGGGGGCACCGGGTAGCCGCCGGCCATCGGGTCGAACTCGCCGCCGGGCGGCGCGCCCTCGGCCTCCGGGCCGGCCGGTTCGGGCCCCTTCTTCAGGGTGTCCCGGAGCAGCGCCAGCAGCAGGACGGCGCCGGCCGGCGCCCCGACGTACAGCACCACCTCGCCGAAGTCGTAGCCCTCGTTGCGCAGCGCCCGGACGCTGGCCACCATGACCAGCCAGACCAGCGAGACCGGGATCAGGACCTTCCAGCCGAGCTTCATGAACTGGTCGTAGCGGAGCCGGGGCAGCGTGCCGCGCAGCCAGATGAAGAAGAAGAGCAGCAGCTGGATCTTCAGCGTGATCCAGAGCATCGGCCACCAGCCGTGGTTGGCCCCCTCCCAGAAGGTGGAGACCGGCCAGGGCGCCCGCCAGCCGCCCAGGAAGAGCGTGGAGGCGACGGCCGAGACGGTGACCATGTTGACGTACTCGGCCAGCATGAACATCGCGAACTTCAGCGAGGAGTACTCGGTGTTGAAGCCGCCGACCAGCTCGCCCTCGGCCTCCGGGAGGTCGAACGGCGCCCGGTTGGTCTCGCCGACCATGGCGATGATGTAGACGATGAAGGAGACCGGCAGCAGCACCGCGAACCAGGTCGGCTGCTGCGAGGAGACGATCTCCGAGGTGGACATCGACCCCGAGTAGATGAACACCGCCGCGAAGGACAGGCCCATCGCGATCTCGTAGCTGATCATCTGCGCCGAGGAGCGCAGCCCGCCGAGCAGCGGGTAGGTCGAGCCGGAGGACCAGCCGGCCAGCACGATGCCGTAGATCCCGACCGAGGCGGTGGCCAGGATGTACAGCAGCGCCACCGGGAAGTCCGTCAGCTGCAGCGGGGTCCGGGTGCCGAAGACCGACACCTCGTCGCCGGCCGGGCCGAAGGGGATCACCGCGAAGGCCATGAACGCGGGGATGGCGCAGACGATCGGGGCCAGGATGTAGACCGCCTTGTCGGCGCCCTTGACCACCAGGTCTTCCTTGAGCGCCAGCTTCACGCCGTCGGCGAGCGACTGCAGCATGCCCCAGGGGCCGTGCCGGTTGGGGCCGATGCGCAGCTGCATCCAGGCCACCACCTTGCGCTCCCAGACGATCGCGATCAGCACCGTGCCGACCAGGAACGCGAAGCAGAAGACGGCCTTGAGCAGGACCAGCCACCAGGGGTCGCGGCCGAAGAAGCCCAGGGTCTCGTACGCGGCGAGGTTCATCGGTGCTCCCCCTCGGCGGTCGGGGCGGTCGGGGCGGTGGTCGGGATGCCGGCCGCCGCGCCGGTGATCGCCGGGGGCTCCGCACCGGCGTCGGCACCGGCGTCCGGGGTGGCGTCCGCGGTGGCGACGGCGATCGTGTCGGCCGCGATCGTGACCAGGTGGCCCACGGCGGTGCCCAGGGCGCGGTGGGCGCCGCCCGGGGTGGAGTTGAGCGGGATCCAGACCGTCCGGTCCGGGATGTCCTTGGTGATCTCCAGCGGCAGGGTGAGCGACCCGGCCGGGCCGGTCAGCCGCAGGGCCGGGCGCAGCGCCGCGGCGGGCACCCCGGTGGCGCCGACCTCCTCGGCGGTGGCCGGTGAGATCCGGGCGACCGCCGGGTGCCGGGTGCCGGCCAGGTGCGGGTCGCCCTGCTGGAGCGAGCCGTTGTCCAGCAGCTGGCGCCAGCCGGCGAGCACCGCCTGGCCGGTGGCCGGCCGGGGCAGCAGTCCGGGGTGCGCGGCGGGGGCGGCCGGGTGGTCGCCGGTCCACGGCTCGAAGCGGTCCAGCTCCAGCCGGGCGGCCCGGACGTCGGGCAGGCCCAGCCGGTGGCCCAGCGCGTCCGCCAGCATGTTCAGCACCCGCAGGTCCGGGTACAGGTGGCGGCCCATCTGCTGGTCGGGCTTGAGCGCGGCCTCGAACATCCGCACCCGGCCCTCCCAGTCCAGGAAGGTCCCGGCCTTCTCGGCCACCGCGGCGACCGGCAGGACGACGTCGGCCACGGCGGTGACGGCGGACGGGCGCAGCTCCAGCGAGACCACGAACCGCGCGGTGGCCAGCGCCTCCTCGGCGAGCACCGGGTCCGGCAGGTCGTCCGGGTCGACGCCGCCGACCAGCAGCGCGTCCAGGTCGCCGTGGGCGGCGGCCGCGAGGATCTGATCGGTGTCCCGGCCGAGCCGGGCGGGGAGTTCGGCCACGCCCCAGGCGGCGGCGGCCTCGGCCCGGGCGGCCGGGGCGGTGACCGGGCGGCCGCCGGGCAGCAGCCCGGGCAGCGCGCCGGCCTCGACGGCGCCGCGTTCGCCGGCCCGGCGCGGGATCCAGGCGAGCCGGGCGCCGGTGGCGTGCGCGAGGCGCAGCGCGGCGGTCAGCGCGCCGGGGGCGGCGGCCAGCCGCTCGCCGGCCAGGATGACGGCGCCGGGGGTGCGGAGCAGTTCGGCGGCGCGGCCCGCGTCGTCGTTCAGCGGCTCGTCGGCGGCGAGGGCGCCGAGCCACTCGGCCTCGGTGCCGGGGGCGGCCGGCAGCAGGGCGCCGCGCAGCTTGCCCAGGCCCCGGGAGCCGTAGGCGGCGATCGAGAACACCTTGAGGCCGGTGGCCCGGGTGGCCTTGCGCAGCCGCAGGAAGACGATCGGCGACTCCTCCTCGGGCTCGAAGCCCGCGAGCAGCACCGCCGGGGCGGCCTCCAGTTGCTCGTAGTCGACGCCGCCCGGGCCGAGGTCGGTGCCCCGGCCGGCGACGGCGGCGGCCAGGAAGTCCGCCTCCTCGCCGCTGTGCGGGCGGGCCCGGAAGTCCACGTCGTTGGTGCCGAGCACCACCCGGGCGAACTTGGCGTAGGCGTAGGCGTCCTCGACGGTGACCCGGCCGCCGGTGAGCACTCCGGCGCGGGCGCCGCGCAGCCCCTCGGCGGCCCGGGCCAGCGCCTCCGGCCAGGAGGCGGCGACGAGTTCACCCGTCGCCGGGTCGCGGACCAGCGGGGTGGCGAGCCGGTCGCGCTGCTGCGCGTAGCGGAAGGCGAACCGGCCCTTGTCGCAGTTCCACTCCTCGTTGACCGCCGGGTCCTCGCCGGCGAGGCGCCGCAGCACCTTGCCGCGCCGGTGGTCGGTGCGCTGCGCGCAGCCGGAGGAGCAGTGCTCGCAGACGCTCGGCGAGGAGACCAGGTCGAACGGGCGGGAGCGGAAACGATAAGCCGCCGAGGTGAGCGCGCCGACCGGGCAGATCTGGATGGTGTTGCCGGAGAAGTACGACTCGAAGTCGTCCCCCGCGCCGGTGCCGACCTGCTGGAGGGCGCCGCGCTCGACCAGGTCGATGAACGGGTCCCCGGCGATCTGCTGCGAGAAGCGGGTGCAGCGGGCGCAGAGCACGCAGCGTTCGCGGTCCAGCAGCACCTGGGTGCTGATCGGCACCGGCTTCTGGTACGTCCGCTTCATCCCCTCGAAGCGGGAGTCGGTGTCCCCGGTGGACATCGCCTGGTTCTGCAGCGGGCACTCGCCGCCCTTGTCGCAGACCGGGCAGTCCAGCGGGTGGTTGATCAGCAGCAGTTCCATCACGCCGCGCTGGGCCTTCTCGGCGACCGGCGAGCTGACCTGCGTGCGGACCACCATGCCCTCGGCGACCGGGATGGTGCAGGAGGCGACGGGCTTGCGCTGGCCCTCGATCTCGACGATGCACTGCCGGCAGGCGCCGGCCGGGTCGAGCAGCGGGTGGTCGCAGAAGCGCGGGATCTGGGTGCCGATCTGCTCGGCCGCCCGGATCACCAACGTCCCCTTGGGGACCTGCACTTCGATGCCGTCGATGGTGAGCGTGACCAGGTCGACCGCGGCCTTGGAGGCGGCTGGTTCTGTGATCGTCACGCGTGCACCTCCCTTTCGGTGGCGGACTGGTGGCCGGGGCGGGGGCCGTCGGCCCAGACGGTGGAGGCGGCCGGGTCGAACGGGCAGCGGCGCTCGGCCAGGTGCTGCTCGTACTCGGCCCGGAAGTGCTGGAGCGAGGAGACGATCGGGCTGGCCGCGCCGTCCCCCAGCGCGCAGAAGGACTTGCCGTTGATGTTGTCGGCGATGTCGAGCAGCTTCTCCAGGTCGCCGTCGACGCCCTCGCCGGCCTCGATCCGCTTGAGCAGCTGGACGAGCCAGTACGTCCCCTCGCGGCAGGGCGTGCACTTGCCGCAGGACTCGTGGGCGTAGAACTCCGTCCAGCGGGTGACGGCCCGGACCACGCAGGTGGTCTCGTCGAAGACCTGGAGGGCCTTGGTGCCGAGCATCGAGCCGGCCGCGCCGACGCCCTCGTAGTCGAGCGCGACGTCGAGGTGCTCGTCGGTGAACATCGGGGTGGAGGAGCCGCCCGGGGTCCAGAACTTCAGCCGGTGCCCGGTCCGGACGCCGCCGCTGATCTCCAGCAGCTGGCGCAGCGTGACGCCGAGCGGGGCCTCGTACTGGCCGGGGTTGGTGACGTGGCCGGAGAGCGAGTAGAGCGTGAAGCCGGGGGACTTCTCGGTGCCCAGGCTCTTGAACCACTCCTTGCCGCGGGCCAGGATCGGCGGCACCGAGGCGATCGACTCGACGTTGTTGACCACCGTCGGGCAGGCGTAGAGGCCGGCGATCGCCGGGAACGGCGGGCGCAGCCGGGGCTGGCCGCGGCGCCCCTCCAGCGAGTCCAGCAGGGCCGTCTCCTCGCCGCAGATGTAGGCGCCGGCGCCGGCGTGCACGGTGATGTCGAGGTCGGTGCCGGAGCCCAGGATGTTCTTGCCGAGCAGCCCGGCCCCGTACGCCTCGGCGACCGCGGCCTGGAGCCGGCGCAGCACCGGGACGACCTCGCCGCGCAGGTAGATGAACGCGTGGTCGCAGCGGATCGCGTAGGAGGCGATGATCATGCCCTCGATCAGCGCGTGCGGGTTGGCGAACAGCAGCGGGATGTCCTTGCAGGTGCCCGGCTCGGACTCGTCCGCGTTGACCACCAGGTAGTGCGGCTTGCCGTCGTTCTGCGGGATGAACTGCCACTTCATGCCGGTGGGGAAGCCGGCGCCGCCGCGACCGCGCAGCCCGGAGTCCTTGACCAGCGCGATCACGTCGTCCGGGGGCATCGCGAGGGCGGCCTTCAGCCCCTCGTACCCCGCGTGGCGGCGGTAGGTGGCGAGCGTCCAGGGGCGGCTGTCGTCCCAGGACGCGGAGAGCACGGGGGTGAGCAACTTCTCGGCCGGCTCGGCGGAGGTCATCACGCTTCGGTCCCTTCGTGACGGGGCGAGACGACCCGGGTGCCACCGGTCCCGGGCAGGGCCTCGCCCTTGGCGAGGCGCAGGCCGGCCAGCGAGGGCGCGCCGCCGGCACCGGACTCGTCGACGGCGCCGGGGCGCTCGTCGGGGAAGCCGGCCAGGATGCGGGCGGACTCCTTGAAGCTACAGAGCCGGGCGCCGCGGGTGGGGTGGACCTCCCGGCCGGCCCGCAGGTCGTCGACCAGGCGCCGGGCGCTCTCCGGGGTCTGGTCGTCGAAGAACTCCCAGTTCACCATCACCACGGGGGCGTAGTCGCAGGCGGCGTTGCACTCGATGTGCTCGATCGAGATCTCGCCGTCCTCGGTGGTCTCGTTGTTGCCGACCCCGAGGTGCTGCTGGAGCTCGTCGAAGATCTGGTCGCCGCCGAGCACCGCGCACAGGGTGTTGGTGCAGACCCCGACGTGGTACTTCCCGGCCGGCCGGCGCCGGTACATGGTGTAGAAGGTCGCGACGGCGGTGACCTCGGCGGTGGTGAGGTCCAACTGCTCGGCGCAGAACCGGATGCCGGTCGTGCTGACGAAGCCCTCCTCGGCCTGCACCAGGTGCAGCAGCGGCAGGAGTGCGGACCGGGCCACCGGGTAGCGGCCGATCAGCTCCTTCGCGTCGGCGGCGAGGCGGGCCCGCACCTCCTCGGGGTACGGCCTGGCCGGCAGTGCCGGCATCCCCAACTGGACGTCTGTCACCGGTCCACGCCTCCCATCACCGGGTCGATCCCGGCCACCGCGACGATCACGTCGGCGACCTGGCCGCCCTCGCACATCGCCGCCATCGACTGCAGATTGGTGAACGACGGGTCCCGGAAGTGCACCCGGTACGGGCGCGTGCCGCCGTCGCTGACCACGTGCACGCCCAGCTCGCCCTTGGGCGACTCGACCGCCGTGTACGCCTGGCCGGCCGGGACCCGGAAGCCCTCGGTGACCAGCTTGAAGTGGTGGATCAGGGCTTCCATCGAGGTGCCCATGATCTTGCGGATGTGGTCGAGCGAGTTGCCCATGCCGTCGGGGCCGACGGCCAGTTGGGCCGGCCAGGCGATCTTCTTGTCGGCCACCATGACCGGGCCGGGGCGCAGCCGCTCCAGGCACTGCTCGACGATCCGCAGCGACTGGCGCATCTCCTCCAGCCGGATCAGGAACCGGCCGTAGGAGTCGGCGCTGTCGGCGGTCGCGACCTCGAAGTCGTAGTCCTCGTAGCCGCAGTACGGGTCGCTCTTGCGCAGGTCGTTCGGCAGGCCGGTGGCGCGCAGGATCGGGCCGGTGGCGCCGAGGGCCAGGCAGCCGGCCAGGTCGAGGAAGCCGACGTCGACCAGCCGGGCCTTGAACACCGGGTTGCCGGTGGCGAGCTTGTCGTACTCGTGCATCCGCGAGCGGAGGGTCTTCACCGCCTCGTGGATCTGGTCGACGGCGCCGGGCGGGAGGTCCTGGGCGAGGCCGCCGGGGCGGACGTACGCGTGGTTCATCCGCAGGCCGGTGACCAGCTCGAAGACGTCCAGGATGAGTTCGCGGTCCCGGAAGCCGTAGATCATCAGCGTGGTGGAGCCGATCTCCATGCCGCCGGTGGCCAGGCAGACCAGGTGCGAGGAGATCCGGTTGAGCTCCATCATCAGGACGCGGATGACGCTGGCCCGGTCCGGGACGTCGTCGGTGATGCCGAGCAGCTTCTCGACCGCGAGGCAGTACGCGGTCTCGTTGAACAGCGGCGTCAGGTAGTCCATCCGGGTCACGAAGGTGGTGCCCTGGACCCAGCTGCGGAACTCCATGTTCTTCTCGATGCCGGTGTGGAGGTAGCCGATGCCGCAGCGGGCCTCCTTCACCGTCTCGCCGTCGATCTCCAGGATCAGCCGCAGCACCCCGTGGGTGGAGGGGTGCTGGGGGCCCATGTTGACGATGATGCGCTCGTCGTCGGCCCGGCCGACGGCTTCGACCACCTCGCCCCAGTCGCCCCCGGTGACGGTGAAGACCCGGCCCTCGGTGGTCTCGCGGGCGCCGGCGTGGGCGGCCTCGCCGGCCGCCGCCTCTTCGTAGTGCCGAGTACTCATCAGCTGTACGACCTCCGCTGGTCGGGTGCCGGGATCTGGGCGCCCTTGTACTCGACGGGGATGCCGCCGAGCGGGTAGTCCTTGCGCTGCGGGTGGCCCAGCCAGTCGTCCGGCATCATGATCCGGGTGAGCGCGGGGTGGCCCTCGAAGACCAGGCCGAAGAAGTCGTAGGCCTCGCGCTCGTGCCAGTCGTTGGTCGGGTAGACGGTGACCACCGAGGGGATCCGCGGATCCGCGTCCGGCGCGCTGACCTCCACCCTGATCAGCCGGCCGTGGGTGATCGACCGCAGGTGGTAGACCGCGTGCAGTTCCCGGTCCCGGTCGCCGGGGTGGTGCACGCCGCTCACGCCGAGGCAGAGCTCGAAGCGGAGCGCGGGGTCGTCGCGCAGGATGCGCACCGTCCGCAGCAGGTGTTCGCGGGCGATGTGGAAGGTGAGCTCGGCGCGGTCGACGACGGTCTTCTCGATCACGTCCGCCGGGTCGAGGCCCTGCTCCTCCAGCGCGCCCTCCAGCTCGTCCGCGACCTCGTCGAACCAGCCGCCGTAGGGGCGTTCGCTCGCGGACGGCAGGACGACCGTGGTGTTGAGCCCGCCGAAGCCGGAGGTGTCGCCGCTGCCCTGGGCGCCGAACATGCCCTGGCGCCGGCCGACCACCTCGACGGGGATCTCCCGGCGCGGCTGCTCCGGGTCGCTGCGGGTTCCGGGTACCTGGTCGCTCATCGCAGCTGCCCCCGCATCTCGCTCACCGGGGTGGCCGTGAGGGCCAGTGCCTCGCCCAGCTCCTCGGCCCGGCGCCGGTTCGCGCCCAGCGGCTCGTGCTGGATCTTGTCGTGGAGCTTCAGGATGGCGTCCAGCAGCATCTCCGGGCGGGGCGGACACCCGGGGAGGTAGATGTCCACCGGGACGATGTGGTCGACGCCCTGCACGATCGCGTAGTTGTTGAACATCCCGCCCGAGGAGGCGCAGACCCCCATCGAGATGACCCACTTCGGGTTGGGCATCTGGTCGTACACCTGGCGCAGCACCGGCGCCATCTTCTGGCTCACCCGGCCTGCCACGATCATCAGGTCGGCCTGCCGGGGGGAGCCCCGGAAGACCTCCATCCCGAAGCGGGCCAGGTCGTAGCGGCCGGCCCCGGTGGTCATCATCTCGATCGCGCAGCAGGCGAGTCCGAAGGTGGCCGGGAAGAGCGACGCCTTGCGCACCCAGCCCGCGGCCGTCTCCACACTCGTGAGCAGAAAGCCGCTCGGCAGCTTCTCCTCGATTCCCATCAGATCCCTCTCAATGCCCTCAGTGCCCTCAAGTCCGGTGGTCCGTACGCTGGTTCGGGCCTCTGCACGCGCCCGGGCTTGTCCGCCCGTTCACAAAGTCAGCGGCCGCCCCGCCCTCAGTCCCACTCCAGACCGCCGCGGCGCCAGACGTAGGCGTACGCGACGAAGACGGTGGCGATGAACAGGAGCATCTCGACCAGCCCGAAGATCCCCAGGGCGTCGAAGCTCACCGCCCACGGATAAAGGAAGACGATCTCGATGTCGAAGACGATGAAGAGCATCGCCGTCAGGTAGTACTTGATCGGGAACCGACCGCCGCCCACGGGCTGCGGGGTCGGCTCGATGCCGCACTCGTACGCCTCCAACTTGGCCCGGTTGTACCGCTTGGGCCCGGTCAGTGAGGCCATCACGACGGAGCCGACCGCGAACGCCGCCGCGATGGCACCGAGTACGAGGATCGGCGCGTAGGCATTCATAGCCCCCGCTCCCTCCGTCCAGTCGTCCTTGACTGCAGATCGGAACCGCCGGGTCACGCTGTGGTGGCCCGCGTTCCAGTTCCCGAGATCCACCCCATGTGAGGCAGTTCACAAAGCCTGGAACGAGCGCATCCTATGCCCGTCGGCTTGTGATCTGCGACACGCGGTTCAGGGCGATCTTTGTGATCTACGCCACCCCTGGAATGCTGCCGAAAGTGAACATGACCAGAGTTGTCGACGCAAAGCAGTCAAATGGTCACAACACGTCGCATTCATCTGCGAACTGGCAGGTCAGAGCTTCGCTCCTATATCAACTACGCAGCTCCAAGAGCAAATTTCCGGGCGTCATGTTGACGTGTTATAGCGTCTCACCCGCAGGGGTGGCGGGGCTCCGAACACCCGCTTGACCCTTCGTTCACAAGCGCGCGAGCGTCCGTTTCCACGCCCCGGGACCAAGGCTCGACGAACTGCCGCCCAGGGCCGCCACACAGGGCTGCCGCCCGGGCCGTCGCCCGGGCCGCCACACAGGGCTGCGGCGCCGGGCGGTCGCGGGCAGTCGGTCAGACCGACGCCGGGGCCGGCTCCACCGGCCGGGGTTCGGGCCGCGCGGCGCCGACGGCTGTGCGGCGCCCCCACTCGGTGGCGACCAGGACGAGCGCGCCCCCGGCCAGCGCCACCGGGCCCACGTGGTTGCCGGCCAGGGCGATCCCGAAGACGGCGGCCCAGAGCGGCTCGGTGCCGAGCAGCAGGCTGACCCGGGACGGCGAGGTGGCCCGGACCGCCCACATCTGCACCAGGAAGGCGAACAGCGTGCAGAGCAGCGCCAGATGCAGCAGCCAGGCCCACTCGGTCGGCCCGTACGAGGCGGCAACGGTCCACGGCAGCGGCCCGGCGAACGGCGCGGCGAGGGCGAACACCACAGTGGCGGTGGCGAGTTGGACCCAGGTGAGACCCAGGTTGTCGGTGTTCCGGATGGCCCGGACCCGGGACATCGCCAGGACGTGCGCCGTCCGCACCACGGCGGCGCCGAGCACCAGCAGGTCACCGAAGGTGGGCGCCTTCAGCCCGCCGCCGCCGGTGAGCAGGGCGACGCCCAGCACGGCCAGCCCGGCCGCCGCGAGGAAGGCCCGCGGCAGCGGTGTCCGGGTGAGCGCGCTCTCCGCGAGCGGGGTGAACACCATCGTGAGGCTGATGATCAGCCCGGCGTTGGTCGCGGAGGTGTGCACCGCGCCGTAGGTCTCCAGCAGGAAGACCCCGCCGAGCACCAGGCCCAGCACCGCCCCGCCCAGCCACTCGGCCCGGCCCATCCCCCGCAGCGCCCGCCGGGCGAGGACCCCCAGCAGCGGCAGCACCAGCCCGAAGCGCAGCACCAGCATCGCCACCACCGTCCCCGGCCCGGCCACCTGCTGCACCGCGAGGAAGCTCGACCCCCACACCACCGCCACCAGCAGCACGGGTACATCACGGAGCAGGGCGGGTGACGGGCGCATGGGCGGGACCTCTCCGAAAGCGAACGGGGCGGACGAGGAGACTCCCGTACGGCGTCGGACGGATCTCGGAGCACCGCGGGCCCGCTCGGACGGACCCGCGCCAAGGTCCGCCATCCTCGCGCACCGCACCGCCCGCGATCAACGGCTTTCGGCGCGCTCCTCCCCTCCGGACGCCCACGGCGACGGGGGCGCCACCCGCCCCTGCCGCCCACCGCCCACCACCGGCCCCCGACGTCTACCGGATCCCCGCCCGACCATGGATGATGTCGCCATGACAATCCAGCCGTCCACCACCCCCCGGAAGGCCCGTCACATGAGGCGCAAGCACTGGGCGCTGCCCGCCGCCGCCACCGTCCTCCTGCTGGCCGCGACCACCGGCACCGCCGCGGCGGACCCCGCGCCGGCCCCGCCCGCGGCCCCCGGCTGCGCGTACACCCCGGCCGTGCCCGCCGACAACTTCAAGGGCATCCCGGTCTTCGACGCCAAGAAGGCCGCCAAGCCCTACCAGGCGACCCTGAAGACCGGCCAGGGCGCGATCACCTTCCGGGCCCTGACCGCCGAGGCGCCCTGCACGACGTTCTCGTTCCGCTTCCTCGCCGAGCACGACTACTTCGACAGGAGCCACTGCCACCGGCTCACCACCCAGCGGATCTTCGTCCTGCAGTGCGGCGACCCGACCGGCACCGGCAGCGGCGGCCCGGGCTACTCGTTCCCCGACGAGAACCTCACCGGTGCCACCTACCCCGCCGGCACCGTGGCCATGGCCAACGCCGGACCGAACACCAACGGCAGCCAGTTCTTCATCGTCTGGAAGGACACCAAGCTCTCCCCCGCCTACACCCCGTTCGGCCGGGTGACCGCCGGCCTGGACGTCCTGCAGAAGATCGCGGCGGGCGGCGAGGACGACCAGAACGGCCCCGGCGACGGCTTCCCGACCCTCCCGGTGAAGTTCCGGAACGTGCGGATCAGCGCCCGCTGAACCCCGCTCCCGTACGGCGGCCGGCGTCACCGAGCCGTACGGGAGCGGCGGCTCCACCCCGGGCCGCCCGGAGCGCCGGCCGCTCCGGGCGGCGGCGGATCAGGCGTTCGGGGCGACCCGGGCGAGGCCGTTGATGATGCGGTCCATGGCGTCGCCGCCCTGCGGGTCCGTCAGGTTGGCCAGCATCTTGAGCACGAACTTCATCAGCATCGGGTGGGTCAGGCCGCGCTGGGTGGCGAGCTGCATCACCTTGGGGTTGCCGATGAGCTTCACGAAGGCGCGGCCGAGGGTGTAGTAGCCGCCGTAGACGTCCTTGAGGATGCGCGGGTACGCCTGGAGGGCGCGCTCGCGGCCGCCCTCCGTCACCCGGGCGTTGGCCTGGACGATGACGCCGGCCGCGATCTGGCCGGATTCCATCGCATAGGCGATGCCCTCGCCGTTGAACGGGTTGACCATGCCGCCCGCGTCACCGACCAGCAGCAGGCCGCGGGTGTAGTGCGGCTGCCGGTTGAAGGCCATCGGCAGGGCGGCGCCGCGGATCGGGTCGGTCATGTTCTCGGGGGTGTAGCCCCACTCCGCCGGCATGCTCGCGCACCAGGCCTTGAGCACGTCGCGCCAGTCCAGCTCGCCGAAGGCGGGCGAGGAGTTGAGGATGCCGAGGCCGACGTTGGAGGTGCCGTCGCCCATGCCGAAGATCCAGCCGTAGCCGGGCAGCAGCTTGCGCTCCCCTGCGCGGGTGTCCCACAGCTCCAGCCAGGACTCCAGGTAGTCGTCGTCGTGGCGCGGGGAGTTGAAGTACGTCCGGTAGGCGACGCCCATCGGACGGTCCTCCCGGCGGTGCAGGCCCATGGCCAGCGAGAGCCGGGTGGAGTTGCCGTCGGCCGCGACGACCAGCGGGGCGCGGAAGGTCACCGCACGCTTCTCGTCGCCGAGCCGGGCGGTGACGCCGACGATCCGGCCGGTCCGGTCGTCCAGCACCGGACCGCTGACGTTGCACCGCTCGTACAGCCGGGCGCCGGCCTTCTCCGCCTGACGGGCGAGCAGCTCGTCGAAGTCGGCGCGCTTGCGGACCAGCCCGTAGTCGGGGAACGCGGACAGCTCCGGCCAGTCCAGCTCCAGCCGGACCCCGCCGCCGATGATCCGCAGGCCCTTGTTGTGCAGCCAGCCGTTCCCGGTCGACACGTCGATCCCCATGTCGACCAGCTGCTTGGTGGCACGGGGCGTCAGACCGTCGCCGCAGACCTTCTCGCGGGGGAACGACGTCTTCTCCAGCAGCAGCACGTCCAGCCCGGCCTGGGCGAGGTAGTACGCGGTGGTGGCGCCGGCCGGGCCCGCGCCGACCACGATGACGTCCGCGGTGCTCTCCACGGGGCTGTCCGGCTTCGTCAGGTCGGCTGCGGTCTCGGACACGGTGGGCACTCTCCTGGAGCTACGGCTGGGGACGGAGGCGTTGACCCCGGCAGTCTAGTTGCCGCCCCCGGGACGGGGTCCGAGGGCGGCGTCCGCGGCGTCAGCCGCGCGGCGACCCCGGTGGCGTCCCCGGTGGCGTCCCCGGTGGTGTCCCCGCGGTCCGCGCCGGCGCCGTCCGGCACCACCGTGAGCACCACCGGCGCCGCCTCCCGCCGCCGGCGCGGGATGAAGGCGATGACCGGCACCCCGAGCGCCGCCGCCCCGGCACCGATCGCGAAGGTCGCCCGGCAGCCGCCGAGCGAGGGCACCTGCGCCGGCCCGAAGGGAACCGCCGTGTGCGCGAGCACCGCAGGCCGCGCCCCGGCGGGGCCGTGCGGAGCCCGGCCGCCACCATCGAGCGGCCCAGGCCGTAGCCGGTCCGACCGTTCGCGCCGCACCGGCGCGCGGACCGTCGGACCGGGCCCTAGGAGACCTTGTACGCCCGGTGCAGGGCGACGATCCCGCCGGTCAGGTTGCGCCAGGCGACCTTGGACCAGCCGGCCTCCTGGAGCTTCGCGGCCAGCTCCGGCTGGTCCGGCCACTCCCGGATGGACTCGGCGAGGTAGACATAGGCGTCCGGGTTGCTGCTGACCGCGGTGGCCACCGGCGGCAGCGCGCGCATCAGGTACTCGGTGTAGACCGTCCGCAGCGGCGTCCAGGTCGGCGTCGAGAACTCGCAGATCACCAGCTTGCCGCCGGGCTTGGTGACCCGGAACATCTCGCTCAGCGCCGCGTCGGTGTCCTGCACGTTGCGCAGCGCGAAGGAGATCGTCACCGAGTCGAAGGTGCCGTCGGCGAACGGCAGCCTGGTCGCGTCCCCCGCGGTGAGCGGCAGTTCGGGGTGGCGGCGCTTGCCCTCCGCGAGCATGCCGACCGAGAAGTCGCACGGGACGACCGTGGCGCCCGCCTCGGCGAAGGGCAGCGAGGAGGTGCCGGTACCGGCCCCGAGGTCGAGCACGACGTCGCCCGGACCGGCGGCCACCGCCTCGGCCACCGCCCGGCGCCAGGCACGGGCCTGGCCGAGGGAAAGCACGTCGTTGGTGCGGTCGTACTTGGCCGCGACGTCGTCGAACATGGCGGCGACTTCGTGCGGCTGCTTGTCCAGAGAGGCTCGGGTCACGCCCCCATTGTTCACCCTGCCACCGGCGGGTTCGGCAAGGGGGCACGCCGCCCGCCCGTCGCGGGCGCTCCGCGCGGCCCGTCACCGCCCCGGCCCGGGGCGTGCCCCGGAGGGCGCGCGGCCTCAGTGCAGGCCGCGCCGCCCGCCCGAACGCCGCCTGCGGCGCGAGCGCTTGCCCTGCGTTATCGCGGGCATCCCCTCGGCCAGCGCGCCGGTCGCCAGCGCCACGGTGGTCGCGAACCGCCCGGTGCCGCTGCGGATGGCGACCGCCCGGCGGTGCCGGCGGATCCTCAGCACGCAGACCAGGAAGAGCACGACGGCCACCGGCACGCTGAACCGGGCCAGTCCGACGCCGACCGGCTGCGGGTAGGTGGCGCCGCAGATCCGGACCGCGCCCGGGTCGTCGGCGGCGTGCTCCAGGCAGACCGCGTCACCGACCTTGGCGCCGTCCGCCAGCGGCAGCGCGGCGGCGGTGTGCTGCTGGCCGGCGGCCCGGTAGCTGACGGTGCTGTAGGAGCCGCCGCCCGAGGGCATCTGGGTGACGACGCCGTCCACTCTCACCGGGTGCGCGCCGATCCGGTCGGCCTGCTCGGTCTGGCGCCAGCCGAGCAGGCACATGCCGACGGCCAGCACGGCACTGAGCACGGCGGTGAGGTACCAGCCACGGCCCAACCGCGGGAAGCGCGGCGGGGGGACGGTCGCGGATCGCATGGTTCCTGTCCTGGCTAGCCTTCGGGGCCTGGGACGGGGCCCCGCCACCCGCGGGGACGGGTGGTGCGTGGTGAGGGTACGGACTGAGCTGCCGGGATCGTATCCGCTGGCGGGCCCTCAGGTCACGGCGAAGGGTGAATCAGACAATATGGCCGACACCGCAGTTCGGCGGCACACGAAGGAACGACCGTACGTCGCACGGGAGTCCGGCTACCCGCGAGTAGCCGGGGCTCAGCGTCGGCGGTACACCAACCGCCCGGCCAGGACCGTCGCCAGGCAGCCGGCCGGCCGCGGGGCCGGCCCGCGAGCGCCGTCGGAGGCACCGGCACCGGACGCACCGGCACCGGCGGCGCCGGCCGGCGCGAACACCGCGAAGTCGGCCCGCCCGCCCACGGCCAGCCGCCCGTGCACCGCCGCCGCGAGCGGCAGCACGGCGAGCGGGTCCAGCGGCCCCTCCGCGCCGGGGGGACCGGCCGGGCCGGGCAGCGCGGCCAGCCCGGACCGGGCCACCGCCGTCCGCACCGCGGCCCGCTCGAATGGGCCGGCCACCGCCGTCACCCCGGAGCCGAGCATCCGCTGCAGCCCGCGCCGGGCGCTCGCGCCGCAGCGCGCCTCGTCGGCCTCCCCCAGCAGTCCACCGGGCACCGGCGCGTCCCCGAGCTCCTCGCGCGGGTCCGGGTGGTACGCGCTCTCCAGCAGCCAGTGCCCGTACGGGTTGCGCAGCCCGGGGGTGAGCAGGGCGTCGCCCCAGTCGCGCAGCCGGGCCCGGGGGTGGGCGGCGGCCAGCTCGTCGTGGCGGCCCAGGGCGGCGATCAGTTCGCCGTGCACCAGCACCGCCCCGTCGGCGACGGACGGGGCGGTGGGGTCGGGCAGCACGAGGGCGGCCCGGTGCAGCGTCAGCATGGCGAGGTCACCGTTGCGGGACCGGCGGGGGCGCCCCTGCGGCGGGCGCCCCGGACGCCGGCGTCAGCCGTTGTCGAGGATCTTCAGCTCGGGGTGGGCGGTGCCGCCCGCGATCGCCGTGGAGGCGATGTGCGAGGCGACCCGCGGGTCGACCGGGTCGTTGGCCGGGTCGTCCAGCACCCGCAGGTGCTCGTAGGTGGTCGAGCGCTGGGCCGGGACCCGGTCGGCGGCCCGGATCAGGTGGATCAGCTCGGTGAGGTTGGACCGGTGCTTGGCGCCGGCCGCCGAGACCACGTTCTCCTCCAGCATGACCGAGCCGAGGTCGTCCGCGCCGTAGTGCAGCGACAGCTGGCCGGCCTCCTTGCCGGTGGTCAGCCAGGAGCCCTGGATGTGCGCGACGTTGTCGAGGAACAGCCGGGCGATCGCGATCATCCGCAGGTACTCGAAGACGGTCGCCTGGGTCGAGCCCTTGAGGTGGTTGTTCTGCGGCTGGTAGGTGTACGGGATGAAGGCGCGGAACCCGCCGGTGCGGTCCTGCACGTCGCGGATCATCCGCAGGTGCTCGATCCGCTCGGCGTTGGTCTCGCCGGTGCCCATCAGCATGGTGGAGGTGGACTCCACGCCCAGGCCGTGCGCGGCCTCCATGATCTCCAGCCAGCGCTCGCCGGACTCCTTGAGCGGTGCGATCGCCTTGCGCGGCCGGGCCGGCAGCAGCTCGGCGCCGGCGCCCGCGAAGGAGTCCAGGCCCGCCTTGTGGATCCGGGTGATGGCCTCCTCGACCGACACCCCGGAGAGCCGGGCCATGTGGTCGACCTCGGACGCGCCCAGCGAGTGGATCACCAGCTGCGGGAAGTCCGCCTTGATCGCCGCGAAGGCGCGCTCGTAGTACTCCACGCCGTAGTCCGGGTGGTGGCCGCCCTGGAACATGATCTGGGTGCCGCCCAGCTCGACCGTCTCCGCGCAGCGGCGCAGGATCTCGTCGAGGTCGCGGGACCAGCCCTTGTCGCTCTTCGGCGGCACGTAGAAGGCGCAGAACTTGCACGCCGTCACGCAGACGTTGGTGTAGTTGATGTTCCGCTCGATGATGTACGTCGCGATGTGCTCGGTACCGGCGTAGCGGCGGCGGCGCACCGCGTCGGCCGCCGAGCCGAGCGCGTGCAGGGGCGCCGAGCGGTACAGCTCCAGGGCCTCCTCCGGGCTGATCCGGCCACCGCCGGCCGCCCGGTCGAGCACGGCCTGCAGGTCGGTGCTGGGCGCATCGAGGGTGGTCGCTGCGAGCTCGGACACCTGGCGGCCTTCTCTCTCTCGGTACTGCTGTGCGTTTCGGTGCTTCCGGGTACGGCCGAACCAGCCTACGCCAGCGCTTTCGCGCGTCGGCGTCAGGCCGCTTTCCGCATCGTCCCGGTCGGGTTCCCGGCCGCCGGATCGGCGGAGGAGAACCGGATCGTGCCGTCCTTCTGCAGGGTGAGCGTCTCCGCGTTGGAGCCGCCGCTGCACGCCCCCGGCAGCGAGGAGCGGACCAGCCGGGAGGTGAACACCAGCTTCCCCTCGGACGCCGAGTCCAGCGTCCAGGCGCCCTCGCAGCTGACCGAGATCAGCCCGGTGACGGCGTTGCGGCTGGTGGTGTTCTCCTGCCCGACCGCGGCCGGGCCGATCACCAGCGTGGTGGTGCCGGCGGGCAGCCCCTTGTCGGTGGTCATCTCCCCGCGCCAGGTGCCGAGGAAGCCGGCCGGCACGACGCTCGGGCCGCCGGTGCCCGGCGGCACCGGGCCGGGCGGCAGCGTGGTGGAGGAGGAGGTCGTGGACGAGGAGGTGGTGGAGGTCGAACTGGCCGACCAGCTGAACGAGGACGTGACCGTCGGCCCGTCGGTGGGCGGGTGCGCCACCGCCGCCCCGCCCCGGAAGGCCCGGTAGGCGCCGTAGCCGCCGGCCGAGAGCACCAGGAGGACGGCCACCGCGACCAGCGCCGCGTTCCGCACCCGGTGCCCCGGCCGCTCCGGCCCGGTCGGCACCCGGTCCCGCGGCACGGCGTCGCGGGGCGGATCGTCGTACGCCCGGTGGCCGACCGGCGGGTGGCCGACCGGCCCGCCGCCGAGCGGCACCCGGTCGGTCGGGGTCCGGCCGCCCGGCAGGTCCGGCGGCGCGGCCGGGCGCCGCGGGGCGGCGGCTCCCCCGGCCTCCACCTCCCCCTCCAGGTCGAGCAGTTCGACCGCGCTGCGGCCGACCCCCGCCGCCAGCGCGGGCGGCAGCCAGCCGCCCCGCCCGAGCCGTACGGTGGCCGCGCCGTCGGCGTCCAGCCGCTCCCGGAGCTGCCACGGGGCCGGGCGGGCGGCCGGGTCCTTGGCCAGGCAGTCCAGCACGATCGGGCGCAGCGGCCCGGCCAGCCCGGAGAGGTCCGGCTCCTCGTGCAGCACCCGGTAGAGCAGCACCGCCACGCTCACCCCCTCGCCGAAGGGCTGCACCCCGGTGGCCGCGAAGGCCAGCACCGCGCCCAGCGAGAAGACGTCGCTCGGCGGCCCGGCCGGCTGCCCGTTCGCCTGTTCGGGCGACATGAAGCCGGGCGAGCCGACCACGTAGCCGGACTGCGTGAAGCCGCTGGTCGCGTCCAGCGCGCGGGCGATGCCGAAGTCGATCAGACGCGGCCCGTCCAGCGTCAGCAGGACGTTGGAGGGCTTGACGTCCCGGTGCACCAGTCCGAGGCCGTGGACATGGCCCAGCGCCTCGGCGAGCCCGACGCCGAGGGTCCGTACGGCCTGTTCGGGCAGCGGGCCGAAGTCCCGGACGGCGGTGCCGAGCGCGGGACCGGCCACGTAGCCGGTGGCCACCCAGGGGTGCTCGCCCTCGGTGTCGGCGTCCAGCACGGGCGCCGTCCAGGCGCCGCCGACCCGGCGGGCGGCGGCGACCTCCTGCCGGAACCGCGCCCGGAACTCGGCGTCCTCCGCGAGCTCGCCGCGGACCAGCTTGACGGCCACCGTGCGGCCGCCGGCCGTCCGGCCGAGGTAGACCCGGCCCATCCCGCCCGCGCCGAGGCGCCGCAGCAGCCGGTACCCGCCGACCTGTCGCGGGTCGTCCGCCCCCAGTGCCCGCATCCCGCACGCTCCCCTCGACCGCCCGGCGTCGCCGGCGCCCTCCAGGCACCGCCGACCGCACGGATCTCGCGTGCAGACGCTACCGGGCCGCGCGGGGCGGGAGGGGTGGCGCGGAAGGACCGGTGCACCCCTTCCCCCGCGGTCGGACCTCCCCGGCGGGGTCAGACCACCGCCGGTGCCGGCTCCAGCAGCCGGACCGTGACGTCCGGGGCGAAGCCGCTGTCCGGGGCGACCCGGCGGGCGAACTCGGCCATGCCGGCCAGCTGCCGCTCGCCGAGCGAGAAGTCCAGCGCCTCGCTGAAGTAGCGCTCCAGCACCCCGGCGTCGAACTCCTCCCAGCGGGCCGCGTGCTCGGCCACCGCGCCGGCCTCGACCAGCGAGAGGTCGCGGGACTCCAGGAAGGCCCGGTGCACCGCCGCCGTCAGCTCGGGGCTGCGGTCGGCGAAGTCGCGGCGGGCGGCCCAGACGGCGAAGACGAAGGGGAGACCGGTCCACTCCTTCCACATCGCGCCGAGGTCGTGCACGGTCAGGCCCTGGTCGGCCGCCTGTCCCAGGTAGGCCCGCAGCGCCGGGTCGCCGATCAGCACGGCGGCGTCGGCCTCGGCGAGCATCGCGTCCAGGTCGGGCGGGCAGCTGAAGTACTCGGGCCGCACCCCCTCGCGCTCCTCCAGCAGCAGCCGGGCCAGTCGCACCGACGTCCGGCTGGTGGAGCCGAGGGCGACCCGGCGGCCGTCCAGCTCGGCCAGCGGGACCTTGCTGACGATCACGCAGGACATCACCGGTCCGTCGCTGCCGACCGCGATGTCGGGCAGGACCAGCAGCTCGTCCGCGTGCCGCAGGTACTCGACGCAGGTGATCGGGCCGATGTCGAGGGAGCCGCCGACCAGCTGGTCGCTGAGCTTCTCCGGCGTGTCCTTGGTGAGGTCGAGATCGAGCAGATTGCCCGTCCTGGCCAGCCCCCAGTAGAGGGGTACGCAGTTCAGGAACTGAATGTGTCCGACCCGCGGCCTGACCGGGGGGTTCTGCCGGGGCTCGTGCGTTTCCGCATCCGGTACCGCCACTGCGCCGCTCCCTTGCTGTTCGTGGGCCTCCAGGCAGGGTATGCCCGCCCTTCCGGAAGCCCCGCACCGGCCTTGCGACACGCCCTGTCCGGCCCGTAAGTCACCCCTGGTCGTCACCGCGACCGCATGCTAGCGTTGCCCTCAGTTGCAGTTTGATTCCCCTTGCAGTACTTGAAGCCTGCGGAGCATGTAACCGCAGGCTTTTTGTAGTTTTTCAGCAATATCGAAAAACTCCGGACCCGTCCGGAGGCAGGGCGATCAGCGCAGCGGACCGGGTGCCACACGGTGTGGCCCCCAATACGTCCCTCGCAAGGAGAACGGCATGGCTCAGGGAACCGTCAAGTGGTTCAACGCTGAGAAGGGCTTCGGCTTCATCGCCCAGGAGGGCGGCGGCCCCGACGTCTTCGTCCACTACTCCGCCATCAACGCGAACGGTTTCCGCTCGCTGGAGGAGAACCAGGCGGTCAGCTTCGACGTCACCCAGGGTCCGAAGGGCCCGCAGGCGGAGAACGTTACCGCTATCTGATCATCCTCTGATGACCTGATCGCTCGGGACCCCTCGGGTCCGCAGACGGCCCCCGCGGCCGTCATCATGAGCACAAGAGCAGTACCCAAGGGGGCCCGGCCAACTGCCGGGCCCCCTGCCTTTCCCGGCCCGGCGCCGGTCTGGCGGAACCCCGCACAGGTGCCCACTCCCGGCGGCCGCGGCCCCCTCCGGACCTCTCCCGGCCCCGCCCACCCCTGCTCCGCCGCCGGTCGACGGCGTGACCGACGGCCCGCCCCGGGACGGCGGGCTCCGGTGCCCGACCAGCACCGCTCGTGGCGACACCTCATGGAACGTAGAGGTGTTGTCGGACTGTCAGACGTGATCCCTATGCTGTGCTGCCGCCTCCCGGCCCGGTCACCGGTGCCCGGGCGCGCGGCACAGCCGTGAGCCCCGGCACCGCCGGGGCCGTTTCCCCAGGGAGAACGTCATCACCACGCATTCCGGCGCCCGCCGCCGAATACTCACCGCCCTCGGCGCGACGGCGGTCCTGTCCGTCGCGGCTCTGGGACCGGCGCAGGCCGCGCCCGGCACCTCGCCCGCCCCCGGCAAGAACGTCTCCTACCTCGGACACACGTTCACGGTGCCGGCCGACTGGCCCGTGATCGACCTGACGGCCGATCCGACGGCCTGCGTGCGCTTCGACCAGCACGCCGTCTACCTCGGCACGCCGGGGACCCGGCAGGACTGCCCCGCCCACCTGGTGGGCCGGACCGAGGCGCTGCTCCTGGAGCCCGGCGCCGAGGGCGCCCCGTCCGCCACGACCGTGTCGGAGATCGACCGCGAGGTCCGCGTCACCGCCCCGGGCGTCACGGCCACCGGCGTGTACGGCGACGACCAGGCGCTGGTCCGGACGATCCTCGCCTCGGCCGGGTTCCCGGCCGGCCCCGCGCGGAAGCCGGGCCCGGCCGCGGCGGCGCCGGCCGCGGGAGCGCCCGCCACCGGGTCCGCCGCCGCGACCACGGCCGCCGCGCCCGCGCTGCCGGCCGACGCGACCAGGTACACCGGCAAGGGCTTCGACGCCTGCACCGCACCCGACTCCGCCGCGATGAGCGCCTGGCGCGCCGACTCGCCCTACCAGGCCGTCGGCATCTACATCGGCGGAGCGGCCCGGGCCTGCGCCCAGCCCAACCTGACGGCCGCCTGGATGCAGCAGCAGTACACCGCCGGCTGGCGCTTCCTGCCGGTGTACGTCGGTGCCCAGGCGTCGCGGATCACCTCGCCGGCCGCGCAGGGCACCGCCGCGGCCGACGACGCCGTGGCGCAGGCCGCCGCCCTCGGGCTCGGCCCCGGGAGCGTCCTGTACTACGACATGGAGTCCTACAACGTCGCGGCCTACTCCGGGGTGGTCCAGCCGTTCCTCTCCGCCTGGACGACCGAACTCCACGCGCTGGGCTACAACTCGGGCCTCTACAGCAGTGCCGCGACCGGCATGGCGGACCTGGTCGCCACGGCCGCGAGCGGCAAGGGCTACGCCATGCCCGACGCGCTGTTCACCGCGCGCTGGAACGGTGTCGCGGACACCGCCGACCCGGCGCTCCCGAGCACCGCCTGGGCCGGGCACCAGCGGGCCCACCAGTACGACGGCAACGCCACCGAGACCTGGGGCGGCGTCACGATCGGCATCGACCGGGACTACCTCGACGTCCAGGTCACCACCAGGCCGACCGGCAAGCCCACCCAGACCGGCATCTACCGCCCCGCGAGCCAGACCTTCGCGCTGGCCGACAGCGTCGGCAACCTCACCCACGCCGCGCCGTTCGGCTCGGCGAACGACATCCCGCTCACCGGGCACTGGAGCGGGCCGGGCCGGGACACCATCGGCATCTACCGGCCGGGCGACCGGGCGTTCTACCTGACCAACGACAACGCCAACGTCACCCTCGCCGTCCCGTTCGGCGACACCGGCGACATCCCGCTGGTCGGGGACTGGAACGGGGACGGCAAGGACACCATCGGCATCTACCGGCCGGGCGACCGGGCGTTCTACCTGACCAACGACAACGCCAACGTCACCTTCTCGGTCCCGTTCGGCGACACCGGCGACGTCCCGATGGTGGGCGACTGGAACGGCGACGGCAAGGACACCATCGGCATCTTCCGGCCGAGCACGCACGGGTTCTACCTGAGCGACTCCAACACGTCGATCGGCGTCGACCACACGGTCCTGTTCGGCGACACCGGCGACATCCCGGTCAAGGGCGACTGGAACGGCAGCGGGACGGACAAGGTCGGCATCTACCGGCCGGGCGCGGCGAGCTTCTACGGCGCGTTCCAGGACTCCGGCGCTCCGCTCTACAGCCTCCGCTTCGGCGAGGCCACCGACACCCCGCTCACCGGCCGCTGGTGAACCGGCGGCCGTCGCCCGGGCGGGCCGCCGGGCCGGCCGCCCGCTGAACCGACGGCAACGGGCCCTCTCCCCCGGCGTGGGGAGAGGGCCCGTGGTGCTGCGGGCGCGGCTGTCAGGCCGCGGCGGGGGCCTTCGCGGAGGCCTGCGCCGGGACGGTCGGCGCGGGGGCGTCGTCGTACAGGTCACCGTGCGGGTTGTTGTAGGCGACCAGGTCGAGCGTCTTCTCCCGGGCCGCCACCAGGACCGGCACGACCGCTTGACCGGCGACGTTCGTCGCCGTGCGGACCATGTCGAGGATCGGGTCGATGGCGAGGAGGAGGCCGACGCCCTCCAGGGGCAGGCCCAGGGTGGAGAGGGTCAGGGTCAGCATCACGATCGCGCCGGTGAGGCCCGCGGTGGCGGCCGAGCCGATGACCGAGACGAAGGCGATCAGCAGGTAGTCCTTGATGCCGAGGTCGATGCCGTAGACCTGGGCGACGAAGATCGCGGCCAGCGAGGGGTAGATCGCGGCGCAGCCGTCCATCTTGGTGGTCGCGCCGAACGGCACGGCGAACGAGGCGTACTCGCTCGGGACGCCGAGGCGCTCGGTGACGCGGCGGGTGACCGGCAGGGTGCCGACCGAGGAGCGGGAGACGAAGGCCAGCTGGATGGCCGGCCAGGCGCCCTTGAAGAAGTTCAGCGGGTTGAGGCCGCCGACGAACTTCAGCAGCAGGGAGTAGACCACGAACAGCACCAGGGCGCAGCCGACGTAGACGTCGATGGTCAGCGTGGCGAAGGGCTTCAGCAGGTCCCAGCCGTACTTGGCGACGGACTTGCCGATCAGGCCGAGGGTGCCGAGCGGCGAGAGCCGGATGACCCACCAGAGGGCGGTCTGCACGAGCTCCAGGACGGACTCGCTGAGCTTGAGGACGGGCTCGGCCTTCTTGCCCAGCTTGATGATCGCCGCGCCGGTCACGACCGCCAGGAAGACGATCTGCAGGACCTCGACCTCGGTGAAGGCGGTGACGATGTTGGTCGGGAAGATGCCGGTCAGGAAGTCGATCCAGCTACCGGTGGACTTCGGCGCCTTCAGGCCCTCGGTCTTCAGGTCGGTGCCCTGGCCCGGGTTGGTCAGCAGGCCCAGGCCGAGGCCGATCGCGACGGCGATCAGCGAGGTGATCAGGAACCAGAGCAGCGTCCGGGCGGCCAGCCGGGCCGCGTTGGTGACGTTGCGCAGGTTGGCGACCGACACCACGATCGCGGTGAAGACCAGCGGCGGGACGGCCAGCTTCAGCAGCTGGACGAAGATCTTGCCGATCGTCTCCAGGGTGGTGGCCAGCCAGGAGATGTCGGCCGCGCGGGCCAGGTAGCCGAGGCCGACGCCGAGCACGAGGCCGGCGACGATCTGGACCCAGAACGGGGTCTTGCGGATTCTGGCGAGCACGGACGGCGACGAGGTCGCCTCGGGCGCTGTGGACATGACGGTGCGGCTCCGGGGAGGGCGTTGCTGACGGTGGGGTGAGGCGGGGAAGGCGGCACGGCGGGTGGGCCGGACGGGAGGACGCGGCCCCGTCAGGGGCGTGCCGCCTGGATACAGCTCATGGCACGACAACGGCGCGCGCTGTCCACAGCACCCGTCAGGCAGCACGCGCGGGCGGCCGTGGGCACCGGGCCCGAGCCGTACATCCGCGCTGCTCCTGAGGTGGTCATGGCCGATACGTTAGCAGTAAAGGTTTGAGATGTTCAAAGTACTTGTTTGAGATGTGACCCGCGCAAGGGTAAATCCGGACACGAACGAGGCTGACGCACCATCAGATCGCACCACGGGTCCGATTGACCGCTCAGCAGTTATACGTATAACTTGGAGAGAGTCCCCGCCCTCCCCTGCCCCGACCCGGAGAACCGTCCATGGGCTATGTCGCCCTGCTCCGCGCCCCGCACGTCAGCCGTCTGCTCCTCGGCACCCTGCTCGGCCGCCTCCCCGCCGGTATGACCGCCCTGGTGATCGCGCTGGCCCTGCGCGAGGCCGGCACCCCCTACAGCCGGATCGGGCTGGCCACCGCCGCCTACGCGATCTCGGCCGCCGTGGGCGGGCCGGTCCTCGGCCGGATCGTGGACCGCACCGGCCAGCCGCGGGTGCTGCTCGCCTCCGCCGTGGTCGCGGGCGGCGGGTACGCGCTCCTGGCACTCGCGCCGGGCTCGGCGCTGGCCGCACCGGTCGGCGCCGCGATCGCCGGACTGGCCATGCCGCCGCTCGAACCCTGCCTGCGCTCGCTCTGGCCGGATGTCGTCGCCGAGGAGCAGCTCGACACCGCGTACGCCTTCGACTCCGCCTCGCAGCAGATCCTCTACGTGGCCGGCCCGCTCGCGGTGGCCGGAATCGCCGGGGTCTTCAGCCCGGTCGCGGCGCTCTGGGTGGCGGCCGGGCTGGGGCTGGCCGGGGCCCTGGTGGTGGCCACCGCCGGACCGGCCCGGGCCTGGCAGGCACCGCCGCGCGCGCACTCGGCCGGTCTGCTCGGGCCGCTCCGCTCGCCCGGCCTGGTACTGCTGCTGATCGGCCTGGCCGGCGCCGGCTGGGCGGTCGGCGCCCAGAACGTGCTGTTCATCGCCTACGCGGAGGCGCACGAGGGCGGCCTGCCGGGCGGCGCGGGGACGCTGCTGGCGCTGGCCGCGCTGGGCGGACTGCTCGGCGCGCTCGGGTACGGGGCGGTGCGCTGGCGCAGCGGAACGGCGACCCGCACCTGGGTGATGGCGCTCGGGATGGCCGTCTCCTACCTCCCGCTGGTGCTGCTGCCCGGGCCGTACGCGATGGCCGCGCTGGCCTTCCTGTCCGGGATCGGGCTGGCCCCGCTGCTGGCGGCCGCGTTCGTCCTGGTCGCCGAGCTGGCCCCGGTGGGCACGGTGACCGAGGCGTTCGCCTGGCTGGTGACGCTGTTCGCGACCGGCAACTCGCTCGGCTACGCCGTCTCCGGCAACCTCGCCGAGGACTCGCTGCGCCCGGTGGCGCTCTGCGCGGCCGGCGGGATCGGCCTGGGCGGGCTGCTGCTGTTCGGCGCCCGCCGCTGGTTCCAGCCGCTGCCGGCGGCCCCGGTGGCGGAGCCGGTACCGGTGGGCTGAACCCACCCCTCATACGTGACCGCGCCCGTCGGACCGGGTGGTCTGGCCGACGGGCGCGGTCACTGACCGTCGACGGGGTCCGGCCGACGAACTCCGTCCCGGCCGGCAGGGGTGTCGGTGATCAGACCGTTGATCGGAACGCCCGCACGCCGGAATCTCATCGTCCGTCTATTCACCCACCGCTGCGGCGCGAGACGTCCTGACGGCATTTCACCTGTCCGAACTAGTCCGAACGGCCGGTCCCGGCGGGCGAGGTCCCGGCGGGCGAGGCGCCGGCGGCGGGGCTCCCGGCCGCGGGGCTCCCGGCCGCGGCGGTCCCGGCCGCGGTCGAGGAGCGCAGCACCAGCGAGGTCGCCAGCGGCGGCACCGGCGCGACCGGCTCGCCGCGGAGCAGGTCCGCGAGGGCCGCGACCCCGGCCCGGCCCAGCTCCTCGCCGGGCAGGTCCACGGTGGTGAGCGGCGGGGTGAGCAGCTCGGCCACCGGGATGTTGTCGATGCCGACCACCGAGAGGTCCGCGGGCACCCGCAGACCGAGTTCGGCGGCCGCCTGGTAGACCCCGGAGGCCACCACGTCGTCGTCGCAGATCACCGCGTGCGGGCGGTCGGGGCCCGCCAGCATCCGGCGGGCGGCGCCGCGGGCGGCGGGCTGGCCCTCGTTGAGGCTGACGCCCAGCTCGACCACGTCCAGGCCGAGTTCCGCGGCGGCCTGCTCGAAGGCGGCCTGGCGGACCCGGAAGGTGTAGGCGGCGTGGGTGGAGCGCAGCCGGCCGATCCGCCGGTGGCCCAGCCCGGCCAGGTGTTCGACGGCGGCGCGCATGCCGCCGGCCACGTCCAGCTCGACGGTCGGCCGGGCCGGGTCGGTGCCGGGGTCGGCGTCCAGGAAGACCGCGGGGGTGTCGGCGGGCAGCGCACCGAGCTGGCTGTCGTCCGGGGAGCAGATCAGCAGGCCGTCGAACCGGCTGGTGGTGGCCGCGTCGGCGAGGGTGGCGCTCCCCCAGCCGGAGCTGACCACGACGGCCAGGCCGTGCCGGCCGGCCTCCTCGTGGACGCCCTCCAGCACCCGGCCGAAGAACGGGCCGAGGATGTTCGGCACGGCCAGCAGGATCATGCCGCTGCGGCCGAGCCGCAGTTGCCGGCCGGCCGCCTGCGGGCGGTAGCCGAGGCTGCGGGCCGCCTCCCGGACGCGCTCCCGGGTGGCGTCGGAGACCCGGCGGCCCGCCTCGGGGCCGGAGAACACCAGCGAGACGGTGGCCTGCGAGACCCCGGCGAGCCGTGCCACGTCCCGCCCGGTGGGCTTGCGGACCGGAGCCGGCCAGGTGCCGCTGACGCTCCCGCCCTGCGGCGCGGCGGGCCCGGGCAGCGGCTCGCGCAGCGGCTCGGAGAGCGGCCCGGCCGGCGGCCCGGCTTCGGACACCGGTTCGGCCGGCGGCTCGCGGTCGGCCGGCGGCTCGGTTTCGGACACCGGTTCGGACACCGGTTCGGCCGGCGGCTCGCGGTCGGCCGGCGGCTCGGTTTCGGACACCGGTTCGGACACCGGTTCGGCCGGCGGCTCGGGGTCGGGGGCAGGCACGGCGGTGACGCGGATCAGCCCTGCAGGGCGGTCGCGCGCGCGGCGTCGTCGGCCGCGTCCTCCTCGGCGTTCTGGTCGGCGATCCGCGCGGCCGTCCGGCTGCGGAGGCCGTCGACCCTGCCGGAGATCTGGGCCGACATCGCGTCGCGCTGCCGGCTCAGCAGCACGTAGCTGAGCGGCGCCGAGACCACGGCGGCCACCAGGAACAGGAAGATCGCGCCGGTCTGCCCCTTGACCGGGATGACCTGGAAGTGGCCCAGCAGCAGGGCGACCAGCAGGCAGCCGAGGAAGATGCTGACCCGCATGGAGGTGTAACGGAGCGTGGCGTGGGACTTGTCGCTCACCTTGCTGCTCACGGGGGACACATCCTTCTCTGCGCGGGGACCGGACCGGTATCCCAGTGAAGCATGCCCGCCGCGCCGCGCGGGGCACGGGTCACCCAGCCCCCCGCGCGGCCCCTCCGTCAGCGCAGGTCCAGCCACATCGTGACGTCGTCGCGGTCGTCCCCGGGGGCCACCCGGATCGCGGCGGGGACCCGGCCGACCTCGGTGTAGCCGCAGCGGGCGTAGAAGGCCTCCAGCCCGAGACCGCCGCGCAGGGTCAGCCGCAGTCCCTCCAGCCCCCAGGCCCGGGCCACCCGCTCGGCCTCGGCCATCAGCTCGGCGCCGTAGCCGCGGCCCTGGAAGTCGGGGTGCACCATGACGCGCTTGAGCAGTCGCCAGTGGTCCATCAGGCCGAACCGCATGGAGTCGAGGAAGAGCAGGGCGGCCAGCCGGCCGCTCTCCCGCTCGTGGGCGATCAGCAGCCGGTCCGGCCCGGCGGGCGCGAGGCCGGCGAAGTGCGGGTCGGCGGTCTTCCAGACCTCGTCCTCCGTCACCGGCGCCACGAAGCCGACCGCACCGCCGGCGTTGGTGACGTCGGTCCAGAGCCGGACGATGTCGGCGCGCAGGTCCGGACCGGGCTCGGGGTCGAGGGTGAAGGCGAGCGTCATGACGGTGAGCCTAGTGTCCGCTCACGACAGGCCCGGTGCCGGCGCCCCCGGCCCCGCCCCCACCCCCGGCCGGTCCGCCCGCAGGGCCAGGCAGAGCAGCACGGCGACCGCGCAGAGCCCGCCGGCCGCGTACCAGGCGAGGTCGTAGGTGCCGAGCGCGTCCCGGGCGAGGCCGGCCAGCCCGGCCACCGCGGCCGCGCCGAGCTGGTGGCAGGCCAGCACCCAGCCGAAGACGATCGGCGCGTCGTCGCCGAAGTGCCGTCGGCAGAGCGCGACGGTCGGCGGGACGGTGGCCACCCAGTCCAGGCCGTAGAAGATCACGAAGGCCAGGATCGGCGGCTCCAGCGAACCCGCGAACAGCTGCGGCAGCAGGAACAGCGAGAACCCGCGCAGCGCGTAGTAGACGACCAGCAGCAGCCGGGAGTCGAAGCGGTCGGTGAACCAGCCGCTGGCGATGGTGCCGATCACGTCGAAGATCCCGATCAGGGCCAGCAGGCTCGCCGCCGTGGTGACCGGCAGGCCGTGGTCGTGCGCGGCGGGGATGAAATGGGTGCCGACCAGCCCGGCCGTCGTCGCGCCGCAGATCGCGAAGGAGCCGGCCAGCAGCCAGAACGCCCGGCTGCGGGAGGCGTCCCGGAGCACCCGCAGCGAGCGGGCCAGCGCCCGGTTGTCCGCCACCGGCGGGGGCGGCTCCTCGGTCGCGCCGTACGGGAGCAGGCCGAGGTCGGCGGGGCGCTCGCGCATCAGCAGCAGCACCGGGACGGCGACCGCGCTGGCCGCCAGCGAGACGACGACGACCGCCGAACGCCAGCCGTGCTCCTCCACCAGCCAGGCGCCGACCGGCAGGAAGACCAGGTTGCCGGCCGCGCCGGCGGCCGTGAGCACACCGGTGACCAGGCCCTGGCGGGCCCGGAACCAGCGGCCGGTGACGGTGGTGGCGAACGCGCCGGCCATCGAGCCGCTGCCGAGGCCCACCAGCACGCCCCAGCAGAGGACCAGTTGCCAGGGCTCGCGCATCAGCATGGTGAGCCCGGCGCCCACCGAGATGGTCAGCAGCGCGCAGACCACCACCAGCCGGACGCCGAAGCGGTCCATCAGCGCGGCGGCGAAGGGGGCGGTGAGGCCGTAGAGCGCGAGGTTGACCGAGGTGGCACTGGATATCGTCCCCATCGACCAGCCGAACTCGTTGTGCAGCGCGTCCATCATCAGGCTGGGCGTGGAGCGGAAGCCGGCCGATCCGAGCAGCACCAGCAGCGAGACCGCGGCGACCACCCAGGCGTAGTGCGGCCGGGGGCGTCCGGTGCGGCTCGGCCGCGGGAGCCCGGAGGGGGCGGGGTCCGGTGCGGGGGCCGGTGCCTCGGCGCGGGCCGGCGCGGCGGTCGGGCCCGGGGTGGGGGTGTGGCGTTCGTTCACCCGGCCGAGTCTCCCGAACGGCCCGAACGGCCACGAGTGGCCTGACTGCCAGCTTTCGCAAAGATCGGGCCAGCGGTTCGGCGTACGCTGGTCGCCGGCCCGGGCGACGGGCGGCGGGGTGCCCGGCGGCAGGCGGCGGGCGCCGGCGGGGAACGGAAGGGCGGGCGCGATGGCGCACAGGATCGCGGTACTGGCGCTCGACAGGGTGATCGCCTTCGAACTGGGCATCCCCGCAAGGATCTTCGAGTCGGCCAAGGACGCCGACGGCGTGCCGCACTACCAGGTGGCCACCTGCACCGTGGACGGCCGGCCGGTCCCCACCAGTACGGACTTCCGGATCGCCGTCGACCACGGGCCCGAACTCCTGGAGTGGGCGGACACCGTGGTGATCCCGGCCTCCGCGGACCAGGGGCCCCGGGAGGTCGACGCCCGGCTCGATCCCGCCCTGGTCGCCGCGCTGGCCAGGATCCGGCCCGGCACCCGGCTGGTGTCGATCTGCACCGGCTCCTTCGTCCTGGCGGCCGCCGGACTGCTGGACGGCCGTCCGGCCACCACCCACTGGCGCTACACCGAGCTCTTCGCCGCCCTGTACCCGAAGGTCCGGCTCGATCCGGACGTCCTGTTCACCGACGACGGGGACGTCCTCACCTCGGGCGGGGTGGCGGCCGGCATCGACCTCTGCCTGCACATCGTGCGCCGCGACCACGGGAGCGCGGTGGCCAACGCGGTGGCCCGCACCTGCCTGGTGCCGCCCTGGCGCGAGGGCGGCCAGAAGCAGTACGTCGAACTCCCCCGCCCGGCCGTCGACGCCGGCCCCGGCGCCGCGGCGGTCCGTGCCTGGGCGCTGGAGCACCTGGACGAGCCGCTCCCGCTGCGCCTGCTCGCCGACCGGGCGGGCATGAGCGTGCGGAGCTTCACGCGGCGGTTCCGCGAGGAGACGGGCAGCAGCCCGGGCCAGTGGCTGACGGTCCAGCGCGCCGAGCGCGCCCGCCAGTTGCTGGAGAGCACCGACATGACCATCGACCAGGTGGCCCGGGAGTCCGGCTTCGGGACGGCGGCCTCGCTGCGGCTGCGGCTGCGCGGGCGGCTGGACGTCGCGCCGAGCGCGTACCGGCGCACCTTCCGGTCGGTGGAGCGGTCGCACTGACGGTGCGCCACCCCCGCGGGCCGCTCAGCGGCGGACAAGTGGGCGGCGAATGACCGGAACCGGCCCTGCGGAACGCACGGATCGGACGGCGGCGGGCCGCACGCACCCCGAGCACGGCACGGCCCGCCGCCATCCGATCGTGAAGCACGGGCCCTGAACCCGCGCAAAGCCCACCGCACTCGCCAAGGAGCCACCGCGCGATCGGCGTACCACGGCCCCCCTGCTGACATGATCCCCCTGGACAGCAGCACCGCAGCGGCGTTCGGGTGTTCCCTCGGCGTCCCCTCGCAACGGAGAGCTGCTCCCAGAGTGATCAGTCGGATACGTCACGTCAATGGGTTGTCCGAAATTCGGAATGGTTGCGTCAGGTTTCGGCCCGTTGATCGTCGGGCCTCACTGGGCCAGTGCGGCCCAGTCCACGGCGGTCAGCGGGTCCACCGGCGGCGCGCCGGCGCCGATCTCGCACCAGACGCGCTTGCCCGAACCGTCCGGATACCAGCCCCAGCGGTCGCAGAGCAGTTCGACCAGCTCCAGGCCCCGCCCGTTGGTGGCGTCGGCGTCCGCCCCCGCGTGCCGGGGAGCCGGCGCGGCCTGGCTGGCGTCGGCGACCTCGACCCGGAGCGGGCCGATCGCGGCCGTCTCCCGCGGCGCGCCGCCGCAGCCCGTCCCGTCCACCGGTCCGCCGCCCGGCGGGCAGCCGCCGGCCGCCGAAGTACCGCTCCCGGCCGGGGAGTCGTCGACGGGGAAGCAGAGCCGCAGGACGGCCGGACAGCCGGTGTGCACCACGGCGTTGGTCACCAGTTCGGAGACCACCAGGACGACCGTCTCGGCGATCGGAGCGTCCGGGTCCACCCCGTGGTTGAGCAGCCGCGAGCGCACCCAGCGGCGGGCCCGGCCGACCTCCGCGGGGTCCGCCCGCACCGCAAGCTGTACCTGAAGAACCTGCACCGCTCCACCACCCGCACTCGCAGTTCGGCCATCGTCTCGATCGGGCCGGATCGTCCGGCCGGCTGGTCCCGGCTCCCGCCGGGCCGCCGCAGGCCGGGCCGCCGTACGTCCACATCCGGTACGTCACGCCCGCGCCATCTCGTCCGTCGCGCTCCGGCTGCGACACGAATACGCCTCAGGATGGTTCGACGGGCGGACCGCAGCAAGCGCTTCGGGCATATTCCAACGATCGGGGGACAGGGCAGTGCATACTGTCCCGTTCACTCTGGCGAGCCTCGTACCGGCGATCGTCCGGCCCGGGCCGACCGGCCGGACATGCAGTGGCGAACCTACCGCCGGACACCCCGGGCGCGCCGCCCGCCACTCGCGAACCACCCGTGCGACATATGTCCAACGGCCTTCGAACAGCGGGATCCGCGGCAGATCCCACGATGTGACGATCCGAAACCGGGTGGCCCCTCCGGTCCCGAATCCGCCCGCTCCCGGAAGGCCGCAGGATACCGTTGGGCACGGCAGCGAACCCCACGGTAGGAGGGTGGTTACCGATGGCCACCCCCGGCAGCGCCCCGCGCTGGGACGAACAGCTCCAACGGCGCCTCGCCCGCGGCGAGGAGACGGCGCTGGGCGAACTGTACGACCAGCTCGCGCCGATGGTGCACGGACTGGCCGGGCGGATACTGGCCGACCAGGCCGCCGCCACCCAGCTGACCCGCGAGATATTCGCCCACGTCTGGGAGCACCCCGAGGCCTTCGACCCCGCCCAGGGCTCGCTCCGTTCCTGGCTCGGCGCCCTGACGCACAGCCGCGCCGTCGACCGCCTGCGGGTCCGGCGGGCCGCCGAGGCCCCGCTGGGCGTCGAGGGCGCGGACGGCACCGGCGCGCCGGGCGGGCCGGTCGAGGAGGAGATCCGGGCCGTGGCCACCGCCGCCCGCGTCCAGTACGTGGTCGACTCCCTGCCGCAGAGCCTGCGTGAGACCATCGAGGTGTCGTACTACGACGGCCGCACCTACCAGGAGACGGCCCGCCGGCTCGGCATCACCGAGCAGACCGCCAAGCAGCGGATGCGGCTCGGCCTGGAGCTGCTGGCCACCGAACTCGCCGAGGAGCGCGCCCATCAGCGGCAGCCGGGCCCGCCCGACTGCCGGCGGCACGACGGGTGCGACGGCGGGCCGCGGCAGGGCACCGCGCCGCACGAGGGACCGGGGCACCCGGGGCAGCGGCACGGCGATCGGCACCACGAGGGACAGCACCACGAAGGCCGGCACGACGACGGACAGCGGCACGACGGGCGCCGGCACGACGGACCGCGCCACGGGAACGAGGGCGGGGGCACGTGACCATCACCGAGGAGCAGCACGAGGCCCTGCGCTCGCTGCTCGGCGCCTGGGCCCTGGGTGCCTGCCCGCGGCGCGAGGCCGCCGAGTTGGAGCAGCACCTGCGCGGCTGCCCGGGCTGCGCCGAGGAGGCCGCCCGGCTCCGGGACGCGGCCGGCTGGCTCTCCGCCGACGAGCCGCTCGACCAGCCCGCCTCGCTGCGCCAGCAGGTCCTCGACTGGTGCCTGACCCGGCGGCCGGCCGAACTGCCCGTCCCCAACTGGGGCGTTCCCTACACCGCGGAGACCGCCAAGCTCGACGCACTGCTGCGCGACCTCGGCCCGGAGGAGTGGCAGGAGGTCGCCGAACTCCCCTGGCACGGCGGTACCGAGTACCTGCGCCCGGCCGAGGTGCTCTGCCATCTCGCCGCGGTGGACGGCTACGTGGCACTCGCCCTCGGGCTGCCCGACCCCGTCCCGGGCGGCGGCGCGGCGACGGCCGACCGCCGGGTGCCGCCGCAGGACGCGGCTCCCCCGCTCCCCCGGGTGCCCCGGCAGAGCGGCCCGCCGTGGGCCGGGATCACCGAGCGCACCGCCCGGCTGACCGCCGAGCAGGCCGGGCAGCCCCCGCAGCGGGTCCGGGCCCGGTGGCGCCGGCACTGCCACGAGCTGGTCCGCACCGCGGCCCTGGCCCCGCAGGGCAACACCCCGGTGGACTTCGGCTTCGTGACCGTCCCGCTGCGCGACGCCTTCGTCGACCGGGCCTTCGAGTGCTACGTGCACGGCGAGGACGTGGCCCGCGCGGTCGCCTACCCGTACGCCCCGCCGGCGCCGCAGCACCTGCGGCAGATGGTCGACCTGGCCGTACGGATGCTCCCGGCCGCGCTGGCGGGCCTGCGGGCCTCCCGGCCCGAGCACGCCGGGACCCCCGCGGGCGGACCGCCCGACGGCACCGCCCGGACCGGCCGGCAGATCCGGCTGGTCATCGACGGACCGGCCGCCGGCGAGTGGCTGATACCGCTGGACGGCCCGGAGTGCGGACCGCCCGGCGGTGAGCCGGTGGCCGCGATGGTCCTGGACGGGCTGGAGTTCTGCCAGCTGGCCGCCGCGCACCGCGACCCGGACCGGGTGCCGGTCGGCGAGCACGGCGACCGGGCGGCGATCCGCGAGGTGCTCCGGGCGGCGCCGCTGCTGTCCCGCCCTTAGCCGGGCGGGACGCGGGCGGGCGGGACGCGGGCGGGCGGGACGCGGGCGGGCGGGACGCGGGCGAGCGGGACGCGGGCGAGCGGGACGCGGGCGGGCGGCGCGGGCGGACCCGGACGGACTCTAGGTGAAGACCACCGTGCGGGTGCCGTTGAGCAGCACCCGGTGCTCGCTGTGCCACTTCACCGCGCGCGCCAGCGCCTGGCACTCGACGTCCCGGCCGAGCGCGACCAGCTGGTCCGGGGTGATGTCGTGGGTCACCCGGGCCACCTCCTGCTCGATGATCGGGCCCTCGTCGAGGTCGGCGGTGACGTAGTGCGCGGTGGCGCCGATCAGCTTCACGCCCCGGGTGTGGGCCTGGTGGTAGGGCTTGGCGCCCTTGAAGCTCGGCAGGAAGGAGTGGTGGATGTTGATCACCTTGCCGGACAGCGCGGTGCAGAGCTCGTCCGAGAGCACCTGCATGTAGCGGGCCAGCACGACCAGCTCGACGTTCTCCTTGGCCACCAGGTCCAGCAGTTCCTGCTCGGCCGCGGCCTTGTTGTCCCGGGTGACCGGGATGTGGTGGAACGGGATCCCGTAGCCCTCGGTGAGGTCGCGGAAGTCGGTGTGGTTGGAGACCACCGCGGCGATCTCCACCGGCAGCGCGCCGATCCGGGTGCGGAACAGCAGGTCGTTCAGGCAGTGCCCGAACTTGCTGACCATCAGGACGATCCGCATCCGCTCCTCGCTCGGGTGGATCTGCCACTCCATCCCGAACGACGCGCCGATCGCGGCGAAGCTGGCCCGCAGCTTGTCCACGCTCACCGGCTCGGCCGCGGTGAAGTGCACCCGCATGAAGAACAGTCCGCTGTCCCCGTCCCCGAACTGCTGGCTGTCGATGATGTTGCAGCCGGTCATGAAGAGGTAGCTGGAGACCGCGTGAACGATGCCCTGCTTGTCGGGGCAGGACAGCGTGAGGACGTACTGGGCGCTGGCCGTCTGCTGTTCCACGGTGGGGATATCCCGTCCTGAGGTCGTGCCGGTGGTGAATGGTCCAGCGTGTCACATCCTGGACAGCGACCGTTCCGCTGCCCGCACTGCGGGACGCTCCGGCCCACCGGCGGGCAGGCCGGGACCCGAGCCGCCGGCGCGGGTCCGCGCCGAAGCGCCCGGAACGGGCTCAGGGCGAGGTCAGGACGGGCTCAGGACGAGGTCAGGATGCGCAGCACGTCCAGCGAGCGCGGCGGGGCGTCCGGGTCCTCGCCGTCGTTGACCGCCAGCTTGACGTGGGCCTCCCGGGCCGCCCGGACCGCCTCCGGCCAGCCGTGGTGCCCCAGGTAGGCGGAGGCCGGGGCGTCCGCGCCGACCTGGTGCAGGATCCGGACCACCCGCAGCACCGCGACGTCCACCACCGCCGCCTCGGCCGAGTCCCGGAAGATCGTGCCGACGTACTTCTCGGCGGACCAGCGGTCCAGCCAGGTGTCCTCGACCAGCCGGTAGACGGCGTCGGTCACGTCCCCGAAGCCCTCCCGGCCGGAGAGCCAGGTCTCCTGCTGGAACCCGGGGTCGGACAGCATGTGCAGCGCCGAGCGCAGTCGGGCTCGCCAGCGCCACCAGGGCAGGTCGTTGAGCGGCATGCCGCCCATCGTGCTGGAGCGGTGGCCCGGACGAGAAGGGTTTCGGGAAGACCGATACGAAGAATCTGAGCTGGCGGACATGGACAGCGATCGTACGTTCCCCGACGGTTCGTGCTCCACTCCCTGTCTACACGCGTCCCCGCCCGGAGTTCCGTCGGCGTTTGCCGTTCGTACGCTTTTCGGCCCTCTCTGCTTGCGACGCCCGGGCTTGGCTGGGCCGGTACGCAGCAGAAGCGCCCCGGGAGGGAAGACCGATGACCGGCCTCAAGGGCTCGTCCCAGGCTCAGAACCCGATCGTGGCACGGCGCAACCGCCGCCCGATCGCCGCAGCCGCCATCACCGTGGCGCTGCTCCCCACCCTCTTCTCGGCCTCCGCGTGCGGCGGACCGGCCGACGCCGCCACCGGCAAGGGCGAACTGACCGTGATGACCTGGGCCCCGTCCGGCACCGGCACCGCGGACCGGCCCGGCATGACGGCCCTCGCCGAGGCCATCGGCCGCGACCTCAACGCCAAGGGCGGTCTGAACGGCCGCCCGCTGCGGGTCCTGACCTGCAACGAGCACAACACCGCCGACGGGGCCGCGGCCTGCGCGCAGCAGGCCGTGGACGCCAAGGCGGTCGCCGTGCTCGGCTCCTACAGCCAGTACGGGGACAGCTTCATGCCCGTCCTGGAGCGCGCCGGCATCCCGCTGATCGGCGGGTACGGGCTCTCCCAGCCCGAGTTCAGCAGCCCGCTCTCCTACCCGGTGGGCGGCGGTCTGCCGGCGCTGATCGGCGGCAGCGGCCGGCAGCTGGTGGAGGCCGGCTGCAAGGCCGTCGCGCTGGTCCGGCCGGACACCCCGGCCGGCGACAACCTGCTCGGCTACCTGGCCAACGCGCTCAAGCCGGCCGGGATCAAGCTGCTGGACGTCAAGGCGCCCGAGCAGTCCAGCGACTACGCGCCGGTCGTCCGCAAGGCGATCGGCAAGGACGAACCGGGGAACTGCATCACCTCCGCGCTCGCCGCCGAGCCGACCGGCAACCTGCTGGACTCCTACCGCCGGCTGGGCCCCAAGAACACCCGGGTCGCCTCGGTGATCGGCAGCGTCCAGCAGTCGGTGGTCGACTCCACCGGCGGCGACAGCGGCCCGCTGGCCGGCGCGTTCGTCACCAGCTGGTACCCGCCGGAGTCGGCCAAGGTCTGGGACGCGCTGCGCTCGGTGGTGTCCGGCGACTCCGCCGGCGGCCGCAGCGTGGACGTCTCCGACCCGGGGGCGCAGACCACCTGGGTCGCCTACGAGGTCTTCCGGCAGGTCGCCGACCGGCTCTCCGCCGCCGGCCGCCCGCTCACCGCCAAGACCGTGACCGCCCTGCTGGACGGCGGCGAGCAGATCGACGTCGGGCTCACCCCGCCGCTGAACTGGGGCACCACCAACATGCTGGCCAGCACCGAGTCGCCCCGGCTGGTCAACACCTGGGTGACCTACCAGGTGGTCAAGGGCGGCCGGCTGGCCCTGCAGCAGCCGGGTTTCGTGGACGTCCGCTGGGTGCTCACCGGGAGCCGGCCGCCGGCCTGACGGGCCTCGACGGGGCCCGCCGCGGGGCCGGACCGGTCAACCCGGGCCGGCCCCGCCGCATGTCCGGGCCGGCCCCGCCGGGGGCGGACCCCGTCGTCGTCAGGGGTCGCCGTCGCCGTCGGAGGCCGTCGCCGTCAGAGGTCGCCGTCGCCGCGGGTCGGCAGGCCGGTCTGGCCGGCGATGGTGTTCCACAGGCCGGAGGCCTGCTTCTTCGCGAGGGTGGCGGTCCCGCTGGCCTGGACCGCGTTCTTGTAGTGCTGGTTGTCGATCTTCTTGGGGTCGCAGGCGCTCTGCGCGTCGGCGGCCCAGGCCGCGTACTCGTCGTCCGCGGTCGCCGAGGCCTGCCAGGCCGCGTTGAGCTGCTCGACCAGCTGCGGGCCGCCGGGCAGCTTGTCCGTCTTGAGCGCGGCGAGCTTGGTCTGCAGCTCCCGGCGCTTGCCCGCGGCCTCGGTCAGGGCCTGCTGGGACTCGGGGAGCTTGTCGCACTTCTGCACCGCGGCGACCGCGCCGATCACCGCCTGACGGCTGTCGTTGGCGGTGCCCAGCAGGTCGGAGAGGGGCTGGGCCTGGGCCTTGACCTCGGGGCTGACGGCCGCCGCCGAACCGCTCGCGGGCGGCGGGCTGCCGGCCGTGCTGCTGCCGGTGGCCGCCGGGGCGGCCTTCTTCCCCGGGTCCGCCGTGTCGTCGTCCCCGTTCATCAGCACGACGACCAGGAGGCCGGCGGCCACGCAGCCGGCCACCACCCCGCCGATGATCAGCTTGCCGGACGACCGCCCGCCACCGCGGTTGCCGGCCTGGGTCGGGAAGTCCTGCCCGGGGTACCCCTGATGCGGGGCCGGGTACTCCGGCGGGGCCTGCTGGTAGGCCGGGTAGCCGTGGTCCGGCTGCTGCGGATAGCCCGGAGCGGGCTGCTGGTGCCCGGGCCGCGCCGGGTAGCCGGCCGCCTGCGGGTCCCCCGAGGGGTAGGGCGGCAGGTACTGCGTCTCCGGCGCCTGGGCGGCCTGCGGAGCGCCGTTCCACGGGGCGCCCTGGGCGGGCAGCGGCTGGCCGCCCCACGAGGCGCCCTGGGCCGGCAGCCCGTGCCCACCGCCGCCGAGGTACTCCGGCTGCCCGGAGGGCTGTCCGGGCGGCTGCTGCTGCCCCTGGAGCCCGGCCGGCGGCTGCTGGCCGGGCATCGGGGGCGGCAGCTGGCCCTGGGCGTCCGGCCCCGGGGGCTGACTCGGCTCGGGACGGAAGAGATCGTCCAGGTTGAAGTCACCCGAGTTGGGGTACGAGCGGCGCTGGCTCAACGCGATTCCTCACCTGTGCACGACCGCGCGCTGACGGCGGACCACATCTCGTCGGTTCTTGGGGGCATCACAGTTCCTTGGACGTCGCGCCCACGCTACCGGTTCACCGAACCGGGTGACCACGTGGGCGGTCCATCCCTCACCGGCCCCTCACGCGCCGCTCCTCGCCCCGGTCAGGCGGCCTCCGCCTCGGCCCGCGCCTGGAACTCGCGGACCACCCGCTGCTCCCGGTACGGCTCCAGCCGCCGCCGGAACTCGTCCAGGTACTCGACGCCCCGGTTGGACCGCAGCCCGCTCAGCAGCCGGACCGCCTGCGCGCCCGTCTCACAGGCGCGCTCCAGGTCCCGCTGCTGCAACTGGGCCGTGGCCAGCAGCACCAGGTCCACCGCGCGGCGCCGCACCCTGGTCGGCGGGTGCAGGTCGAGCGCCCGGCGGGCGTAGTGCTCGGCCTGGCCGGCCTGCTCCAAGTCCCGGTGGCAGTGGGCCAGCTCGTCCGCCAGGTAGGCGTCGTCGAAGTGGACGATCCAGTCCGGGTCGTCCTCCGGACGGCGCCGCTCCATCGCCTCCAGCGCCTTGGCGGCCACCGCCTCGCAGGAGCGGGCGTCGCCGAGCAGGGCGTGGCCGCGGGCCTCGGCCGCGTAGAACATCGCCATCGCCGTCGGAGTGGCCACCGAACGGGCGCCCTCCTGCGCGGCGCGGGCGAGTTGGGCGATCTCCCGCGGATTGCCGAGCGTCGCCGCCAGGTGGCTCATCGAGGCAGCCAGCACGTACCCGCCGTAGCCGCGGTCGTCGGCCGCCTGGGCGAGGCGCAGCGCCTGGATGTAGTAGCGCTGGGCCAGCCCCGGCTGCCCGGTGTCCACCGCCATGTAGCCGGCCAGCTCCGTCAACCGGGCGACCGCCGCGAAGAGTTGCCGCCCGGTCTCCTCCCGGTAGGCGCCGCCGAGCAGGCCGGAGACCACGCTGTTGAGGTAGTGGACGACCACCGGGCGGACGTGCCCGCTGCCGAACCGGTGGTCCAGGTCGACCAGCATCGCCGTGGTCGCCTTGATGGCGGCGACGTCCGTCGGACCGACCCGCGGGCCGCCGGTGCGCGCCACCACCGGGTCGGGCGGGGTGATCAGCCAGTCCCGGCTGGGCTCGACCAGGGCGGAGGCCGCCACCGTCGCCCCGGTCAGGAAGTCCCGCCGGCCGACGTCGCTGCGCCAGAGCTCGCAGACCTGCTCCAGCGCGGCGTTGAGCGTCGGCGCGAACTGCAGCCCGATCCCGGAGCTGAGGTTCTTGCCGTCGGCCATGCCGATCTCCTCGACCGACACGCCCCGGCCGAGCTTGCGCCCGAGCGCTTCGGCGATCACCGCCGGCGCCTGCCCGCGCGGCTGCTGGCCGCGGAGCCAGCGCGCGACGGAGGTCTTGTCGTACCGCAGGTCCAGGCCGTGTTCGGCCCCGCAGAGGTTGACCCTCCGCGCCAGGCCGGCGTTCGAGCAGCTGGCCTCCTGGATCAGCTGCTGCAGACGCTCGTTGGGCTGTCGTGCGACAAGTGGTCTCGCGGCCATTGGCTTCGCCTCCCCACACCCTCCGGTCCCGGCCGGCGGGCGACGATTCTGCTGATCTGTTGCCGACTGTCCGACCGTCCAAGGAATCTGACACCAGGTTAGCGATCAGCAACGCCACCGGGATACCCACGGTGACGATCCCCACCCCCCACGCGCCCTGGTAAATGCTCCCGTGCGCCCCCACTGCGCCCACCGTCGCCCGCCCCAACTCGGTTGCCTCACCGGTTCGGGTGACAATCGGTGCCGCCGGGCAGACCCGCTCGCGCCGGGCCGTAACCAGCCTCACGCACGGTAGTTGAGCAGCGCGTGGAAGACATCCCAGACTCCCCCGACCAGGGCGGCGACGCCGGCCTCCCTCCGCTGCTCATCGAAGCCGTCAGCTATGCCGAGAACCGCCACTGGGAGGTCGCCCCGGGCGCCTGGCTGATCGACGGCGACGGGCCGGCCCGCTGCTCCTGCGGCGACGGCCGCTGCCCGCTGCCCGGTGCGCACCCGATCGACGCGGACTGGGCCCGCAAGGCGAGCGCCGGTCCGGGTGCGGTGCGGCGCTGGTGGACCGAGCGCCCCGACGCCTCGATCCTGCTGCCCACCGGCCGGTCCTTCGACGTCCTGGACGTGCCGGAGGTGGCCGGCTGTCTCGCGCTGGCCCGGATGGAGCGGATGGACCTCCAGCTCGGCCCGGTGGTGGCCGTCCCGGCCGCGCCCGGCCGGGACGGGCGGCGGCTGCACTTCCTGGTACTGCCCGGGGTGGCGGCCAAGCTGCCGGAGATGCTGCGCCGGCTCGGCTGGCCGCCGGGCCGGCTGGACCTGGTGGCCCGCGGCGAGGGCGACTGGACGGTGGCCCCGCCGTCCCGGGTCGGTCCGAGCGGCTTCGCGCAGTGGGCCCGCTCGCCGTCCGCGCTGAACCGCTGGCTTCCCGACGCCGCGGAGCTGATCAGCCCGCTGGCCTACGCGTGCGGCCGCGAGGCGCCCTCGGTCCGCCCCCGGCCGGCCCAGCCGGCGGCGGTGCGCTGAGGCCCGGCCGACCGCCCGGACCCGGGCCCCGGGCCGGGACGGGCCGGTGATCGGGCCGGTGATCGGCCGAATGATTCACCACCCCGTGGACAGCCGCCCTACGCCTATCGGGTGAGGGCGTGCGATGCGCGACACCCCGCGCGCGACTGACGGGCCTTGCCCCCCACCGGAGGCGGGGCCCGTCAGACGCATGTGCGGATAAGGCTTCGATGTACCCGCTGGTCAACGGCGAAAGCCCCTCGTACGAGTGACAACGCTCAAGGATTGCCATGATCTGCCGAGGGGAGGAATTCCACCGTGAGGGGACGCCGGAAGGGTCGCTCGGACGGGGAAGCCGGGCGAGGCGGTCGGGAGGGAGCGGAGGGGAAAGGGAGGGGAGCGGGAGGGAACAGGTGGGGAGCGGGAGGGAACAGGAGGGGAGCGGGAGGGGCCGTGGCACCGGCCGGGTTCGGGGAGGCCGGTGCCGCGGGAGCGGGAGGGACGGGGAGGGCGAGCAGGGCCCGGTGCTTCGGGAGCACCGGGCCCTGCTCATCGCTTCGCGTCGCACGGCCGGCGAGGCCGTCACGGCCGCGCACCGCGCCGTGGTCAGGGCTGCGCGACGAAGACGTGCGCCGCGATCTCCTTGCCCAGTTCGGCCGCGTTGTCGCCGGTGCCCACCAGCACCCCGCCGACCCCGGCGGAGACCCGCACCGTGGAGCCCGGCCGGATCCCGGCCCGGCGCAGCGTGCGCATCAGCTCGCCGTCGGTCTGAATCGGCTCGCCGATCCGGCGGACCACCACGTCGGCGCCGCCGTCACCCGGCCGCACCGAGTCCAGCGGCACGAGCGCGGCGTCGAAGCCCTCGCCCTCGGCCTTGGCGTCCCCCAGCTCGTCCAGCCCGGGGATCGGGTTCCCGTACGGCGACTGGCTGGGGTGGCCGAGCATGGCGAGCACCTTGCGCTCGACCGTCTCGCTCATCACGTGCTCCCAGCGACAGGCCTCCTCGTGCACCTGTTCCCACTCCAGCCCGATCACGTCGACCAGCAGGCACTCGGCGATGCGGTGCTTGCGCATCACCCGCACTGCGAGCCGGCGACCCTCCTCGGTGAGTTCGAGGTGGCGGTCGCCCGCGACCTGCAGCAGCCCGTCCCGCTCCATTCGCCCGACCGTCTGGCTGACCGTGGGGCCGCTCTGCTCCAGGCGCTCGGCGATCCGGGCGCGCATCGGGGTGATGCCCTCCTCCTCCAGTTCCAGGATGGTGCGAAGGTACATCTCAGTGGTGTCGATCAGCCCAGACATCGCCGCTGGCTCCGTTCCTCGGTGTCCTCATCGCCAATTCTGACGTACCGGGCAGGCAACCGGGCCCGCGCAGGGGCTCCGGGGGCGGGTTTTCGTTCCTGTTGACAGCGGCACCGGTGAGGCAGCACCGTGCTCGCCGTAGCTTTCTCCATCGGCGGCCCGGTCGGCGGGCCGTCCCACCCGGCCGGCGGCCCCCACCGGCAGAGAGCGAAGGCAACAGATGAGCGACCTGGTCGGCCGGTACTTCGACGCCGCGATCGAGCACCTGCGGCGGGTCCGCGCCGAGGAGGCCGGCAACATCGAGGCGGCCGCCGCGCTGCTCGCCGGGGCGGTCCGCGAGGGGCGCCGGATCTTCACCTTCGGCTCCGGCCACTCCTCGCTGGCCGCCCAGGACGTGGTCTACCGGGCCGGCGGGCTCGTCCCGGTCAACCTGCTGGACGTCCCCGGGATGGCCGGGGTGACGGTGATGCCGGCCCCGCTGGCCAGCGCGCTGGAGCGGGTCTCCGGGCTGGCCACCACCACCCTGGACCTCACCCCCGCCACCGCCGGGGACCTGCTGTTCGTCATCTCGCTCTCCGGCCGCCAGGTGATGCCGGTCGAGCTGGCCCAGTACGCCCGGTCCCGCGGCCTGAAGGTGGTGGGGGTGACCTCGCTGGCGTACCCGGCGGAGGTCCCGTCGGCGCACCCGTCGGGCACCTATCTGAAGGACCACTGCGACGTCGTGCTGGACAACAAGATCGCGGTCGGGGACGGCGAGCTGACCCACCCGGCGGCGGAGACCACCTTCGGCCCGGTCTCCACCATCGTCACCAGCGCGCTGATGCAGGCCGTGGTCGCCTCGGCGGTCGGCCGGCTGGCCGACGCGGCGGCCGCCGGCGACGGCGCCGCCCCGCCGCTGTTCCGCTCCGGCAACGTCCCCGGCGGCACCGAGTGGAACGCCAAGCAGATGGCCGACAACGCGGAGCGGATCTTCTACACCTACTGAGCCGCCCGGCCCGGCCGCCCCGGACCCTCACGATATGGGACAACCTCCGGCGGCATCCCGGCCAATGCGGCCGGGCCCGGCCCCGGCCGGGCGTGCCGGGCGGGCGGGCTGGGCAGGAGGACGGTGCGACCGGAGCGACGGGTGGGGGCCGAGGATGGCGTCGGGTGCGGATCCGATGGGGTGGGCGCGCGAGGAGGACCTGCTGCCCGAGCTGTTCCGGGTCGCCGACACCGCCTCGCTGCGGGGCCAGCGGCGGTCGGTCCTGCTCTCCGCCTGGGAGCTGGCGCTGCTGGTGGCCGCCGCCGCGGCGGGCTCGGCCGACGGCGAGCCCTGGGCCTGGCCGGCCGCCGTCGCCTACCTCGGCGCGATCGTCCTCGCCCTGGTGATCAGCCGGCAGAACCCGCAGGGCCTCTGGTACGAGGGCCGGGCCGCGGCCGAGTCGGTGAAGACGCTCGCCTGGAAGTTCGCCGTCCGGGCCGACGCGTACCAGCCGCCGCCGCGCAGCCTGCCGGACGCCGAGGGCCTGTACCGGTTCCAGCTCGGCCGGGTGCTGAACGCCTTCCGGGGCAGCGGCGCTCTCGGCCCGGCCGCCGGGGGCGCCGGCCCGGACGGCGGCGACGGCACCGGGGTCACCGAGGCGATGCGCGGCCTGCGCGGCCAGCCGCTGGCGGTGCGCCGCGAGGTGTACCTGCGGCAGCGGATCCAGGTGCAGCACGGCTGGTACCGCGCCAAGGCCCGCTACTGCGCCCGGGCCGGCTTCTGGACCGGCGTGCTGGGCGTGGTGCTGCCGCTGCTCGGCCTGGTGCTGGCCGTCCTGCGGGCGATGGGCTGGTTCCGCTACGACGCGCTCGGCACGGTCTCCGCGGTGGCCGCCTCGGTCACCGCCTGGGCCCAGCTGCGCCAGTACCGGCCGCTGGCCGCCGCCTACCGCCTGGCCGCCGACGAACTGGAGCTGATCCGCCGCCAGCTGGCCGGGCTGGACGTCGCCTCGGCCGACGCGGAGGAGATCTGGGCCCGGCTGGCCCGCGACGCCGAGGACGCGGTGTCCCGGGAGCACACCACCTGGCAGGCCCGCCGCGAGGTGCGCGGGACGACCGACCGGGACCACTGACAGGGGCCCCGAGCGGAGCCCGGACCGGAGCCTGAGGAGGCCGCGCGTGTCATTACGGATGGTCAAGGCGGCCGACGGCCGTGCCCTCGCCGTCGAGACCGTGGGCGACCCGCGCGGCCGGCCGGTGTTCCTGATGCACGGCATGCCCGGCAGCCGGGTCGGCCCGCACCCCCGCAGCACCGTGCTCTACCGGCTGGGGGTCCGGCTGATCTCCTACGACCGGCCCGGGTACGGGGACTCCACCCGGCTGCGCGGCCGCCGGGTGAGCGCGGCCGCCGCCGACGTGCGGACCATCGCGGACTCCCTCGGGCTCAGCCGGTTCGCGGTGCTCGGCCGCTCCGGCGGCGGACCGCACGCGCTGGCCTGCGCGGCGCTGCTGGCCGAGCGCGTCAGCCGGGTGGCCGTCCTGGTCGGCCTCGCCCCCAGGAACGCGACCGGCCTGGACTGGTACGGCGGGATGACCCCCTCCAACGTGCGGGCGTACCGGGAGGCCGAGCGCGGGCACAACCGGATGGCCGACACGATGCGGTTCCGCTCCGAGCAGATCCGGGCCGACCCGGGCCGGCTGCTGCGGGGTCTGCGGCCGGAACTGCCGCCCACCGACCGCGAGGTGGTCGCCGACACCGGGCTGCGCCGGATGCTGCAGAGCAACTACCGCGAGGCCTTCCGGCACGGCGCGGACGGCTGGATCGACGACGTGCTGGCGTTCACCGCCGACTGGGGCTTCAAGGTGGAGGACATCGCCGTGCCCACCTGGCTCTGGCACGGCGCCGACGACCAGTTCTCCCCGGTCGACCACTCGCGCTGGCTGGGCGACCACATCCCCGGTGCCTCGCTCTTCCTGGAGCCCGGGGCCGCGCACTTCGGCGCCTTCCGGGTGATGACCGCCGCGCTGGCCTGGGCGGCGGGCCAGACCTCCACCGGCCAGACCTCCACCGGGCTGCCCTCCACCGGGCTGCCCTCGGCCGGCCTGCCGCCGGGCGGCCCGCTCAGGCCCTGACGCGGCCTCCCGGGGCCCCGGGAGCCTGCGGGAGACCGGAGCCGTTCAGACCCCGACCGGGGTGACCGGTTCGCCGCCCGCCAGCACCGCCAGCACGTTGTCCACCGCCAGGCCGCCCATCGCCTGCCTGGTCCGCACGGTCGCGCTGCCCAGGTGCGGGGCCAGCACCGCCCGCTCCTGGGCGAGCAGCGTGGCCGGGACCGCCGGCTCGCGCTCGAAGTTGTCCACCGCCGCGGCGAACAGCGCGCCCGACTCCAGCGCGGCGGCCAGCGCCTCCTCGTCCACCACCCCGGCGGTCATCGAGACCACCACCGCGCCGGGCGGCAGCAGCGCCAGCCGCCGGGCGTCCAGCAGGTGCCGGGTGGCGGGGCCGAGCGGGCAGGTGACCACCAGCACGGTGGACCGCGCCAGCAGCTCCTCCAGCGGCAGCCACTCGGCGCCCTCGGCCTGCTCCGGGGGCAGTTCGCGGCGGTTGTGGTAGCCGACCGGCATGTCGAACGCGCGGGCCCGGCGGGCCACCGCCTGCCCGATCCGGCCCATGCCGAGGACACCCAGCGGGGTACCGGCCAGCTCCAGGCCGAGCAGGAAGTTCGGCGCCCAGGCCCACGGCCGGCCGGACCGCAGCAGCCGCTCGCCCTCGCCGAGCCGGCGGGTGGCGGCCAGCAGCAGCGCCCAGGCCATGTCGGCGGTGGCGGCGGTGAGCACCCCGGGGGTGTTGCTGACCGCGACGCCCCGCTCGGCGCAGGCGGCGAGGTCGACGTTGTGGTGGCCGACCGCGTGGTTGGCGACGATCCGCAGGCCGGGCCCGGCCGCGTCCAGGAAGGCGCCGTCCACCACGTCGTCCAGCGTGGTGATCACCGCCGACCGGCCGCGGACGGCGGCCAGCAGCTCCTCGCGGGCCATCGGCAGGTCCGAGTCGTGCCGCGTCACGGCGTGCCGTGCGGTGAGCCGCTCGATCACCCCGGGGGCGAGGCGTCGGGTGACCAGGACCGGGGGCGGGGGCTGCTCGCTCATAGGGCCCGAAGCATACGCTCCGGGCCCTATGAGCGAGCAGCGTTCCGGTCACACCGGCTGCGGTTCCAGGTCCCGGTTGATCCGCTTCCAGCCGCGGGCCGCGACGGTGTTGGGGTGTTCCTCGCCGAACTGGCGGATCAGCTCGGCGATCGCCCGGGCGCGCAGGTCGGCGGCCTGGCCGTGCCGGCCGGCGGCCCGCAGGGTGACGGCCAGGTTGGCCTCGCAGGCCACCGCGTCCGGGTGGCGGGGCGAGTAGCGCTCGCACAGTCCGGCGTAGGCGCGGCGGCCCAGCTCCTCGGCGAGTCCGACCTGGCCGGCGTCCCCGTGGGCGTTGGCCAGGTTGATCATCGCGTTCAGGGTGTACGGGTGCTCCGGGCCGACCGAGCGGGTGAGCCCGTCCACGGTGTCCCGGCCGCGCTCGATGGCCCCCGGGACGTCGCCGCTGCCCCGCAGGTAGATGCCGAGGTTGTTGGCGCAGGCCAGGGTGAACGGGTGCTCCTCGCCGAACAGCCGGCGGTGGCCCTCGTACACGGTGGTGCAGAGGTCGCGGGCGGCCTCCTTGTCGCCGGAGGCGCTGTGGTCGGCGGCCAGGTTGAGCGCGCAGGCCAGCGCGTCGGGCGCGTCGGCGCCGTACCGCTCCAGGTAGCGCTCGTAGGTCTCCTTGGTGATCCGCCGGGCCTCGGCCAGCTGACCGGTCCGGCGCAGCGAGACGGCCAGCGACTTGGCGTTGCGCAGGTTCTCCGGGAGGTCCGGGTCCAGCACGTCGCCGAGGTCGTTGGTGACCTCCTGGAGCAGCTCCACCGAGCCCCGGTAGTCGCCGAGTTCGCGCAGGTCCCGGGCGAGGTTGGACTTGGTGGAGAGGGTGTAGGGGTGGCGCGGGCCGAGCACCGCGGTGCGCCGGTCCAGGGTCTCCTGGTCGAGTTCGCGGGCGGCCTCGCTGTCGCCGACCAGCCGGTAGTCGATGGCCAGGTTGTTCGCCATCGAGAGGGTGCGCGGGTTGTCGTCGCCGAACAGCTCCCGGAACTGGTCCAGGATCTCGCGGTCCAGGTCGAGCGCCTCCTGGAACCGGCCGAGGGCCCGGCGGTCGGCGCCGAGCGAGCCCGCGGTCATCAGGGTGTAGGGGTGGTGCTCGCCCAGCAGGGCCCGCTGGCGCTCCAGGGTGGACTCGTCCAGCGCCAGGGCGTCGGCGTAGTTGCCCTGCGAGCGGAGCACGTTGGCGAGCTGGAAGCGCAGCAGCAGGGTCTGCCGGTCGTCCTCGCCGAGCTTGCCGGTCCACTCCGCGTCCAGCGCGTGGCCGAGGTCCCGGGCGCGGTCCAGCTCGCCGCGCTTCCACAGGTAGCGGACGCGGTCGATGAGCAGCTGCCGGGTGTCCGCCTCGTCGCAGTTGTGCGCCCTGGAGGGTGACAGGTGCGGCCAGATCTCGTCGAAGGCCGGCCAGTTGGCCGGGTCGTCGGTGTCCCCGAGGACGGGCCGGGCGCCGGTCAGGATGCGGTGCACCTCGTGGACGGCGACCTCCTGCTCGTCCTCGGTCATCTCGGCCCGGATCACCGCCTGGACCAGCCGGTGCACCTGGAAGCTGTTGGTGCCGGCGTCGACCTTGGCGAGCGCGTACCGGCCGATCGCCTGGATCACCTTGCCCAGCATGAACTTGTCGCTGAGGTCGGCGTCGTACTGCACCAGCGCGCGGATCATCTGGTCGCTGTAGAACAGGTTCATCGAGATCGGCTCCGGCGCGAAGAACGCGCAGAGCTGGAGCAGCCGGACCGCCGCCGGGGACTGCGTGCGCAGCCGGGCGATCGAGACGTTCCAGGTCGCGCCGACCGGCGTCGGGTAGTCGGCCGGACGGGCACCCGCCAGCGCGCGGGCGGCCTCGGCCTGCAGCTGGGTGACGTAGGTGTCCACCGGCGTGCCGGTGGTGTCCAGCCAGGCGGCGGCGACCTCGACGGCCAGCGGCAGGTCGCCGACCGCCTCGGCCACCCGGTCGGCATCCGAGCGGGAGAGCCCGCGGGCGCGGCGGCAGAGGTGCTCGACGCTCTCGCCACGGGTGAAGACGTCCACCTCCAGCGCCTCCGCGTGCCCGGACCAGGCCTGGTTGCGGGAGGTGACCAGGATGTGGCCGGAGCCGCCGGGGAAGAACCGGCGGATCTCGGCGGGCTCGTCGGCGTTGTCGAAGATCAGCAGCCAGCGCGAGGTGGGCACCCCGCGGCGCAGCGCCTCCCGGGCCGCCTCGGCGGCCTCGGTCACCGAGTCGCCGACCCGCAGACCGAGCCGGCGGGCCAGGTCGGCCAGCGCCGGGGCGACCAGCTCGGTCTGCTCCGCGTCGATCCACCAGACCAGGTCGTAGTCGGACATGAAGCGGTGCGCGTACTCCAGCGCCACCTGGGTCTTGCCGACGCCGCCGAGCCCGTACAGCGTCTGCGGGGTGGGCAGCACGGCGGCCATCCCGCCGCGCAGCTGGTTGCGCAGCTGCTCCAGGACGGCGGCCCGCCCGGTGAAGGAGGGGTTGCGCGGCGGCACGTCCCAGACCTGCGGCTTGCTGCCGGGGAAGCGCGGGCCCGTCCCGGTGGTCTCGGCGAGCGGCACGTCGGCCCGGCCGAGGGCGCGCAGCAGCGTCTGCACGGACTGCGTCTCGTCCCGGCCGACCAGGTCGACCGGGTTGCGGTTGCTGAACGGCGCGGTGAGCCGGACGTCGCCGACCCGGACCGGGACGAGCTGGCGCCGGGTACCGGACGGATCGGAGCTGACCACCGACTCCCAGAGCGCGCGGGCCTGCGGCGAGCGCTGGTAGGCGGGCGAGAGCACGGCGACCGTGCGGTAGGCGGCGTCGATGCCGCGCTCGGTCTCCTGGCGCGGGTCGGAGCCGGCGCTGAGGTCCCGGGGCAGCACCCGGAAGCCGGCCCGGGTCAGCACCGACTCGATCCAGTCCGCCCACATCCGGTCCTCGGGGACGTAGGAGAGGTAGAGGTCGGCCGGGACGGACGGGCGGCGCCGGGTGAAGGCGTCGACGTAGCGCAGCCGGACCTCCTCGTCGACCGTCGGCAACGAGGTGACCCGGCCGTTGGTGATCTCGCCGGTCAGCCGTTCGCAGGCGGCCAGCATCGAGGTCTGGGTACCGCCCTGGTCACCGAAGGTCGCCAGGATCTCCTCGTAGGCGTAGAACGGCCGGTACGGGATCTCCACCGAGCCCCAGTAGTGGGCCAGTTCCTCGCCGGACAGACCGGCTGGCAGGCCGTCGAAGCGGATCCGGGCCAGCGCCCGGCCGGCGTCCGCCTTCTCCTTCTCGCCCTCGTCGATGCGCATCGGCACCGGCAGGATCCGGATTCCGCGCTCGCGGTAGCGGTCGTGGATGTGCTGGGCGATCCGGGAGGCGCCGTCGATGGACTGGTCGCTCAGGGTGAAGCAGACCACCAGGTCGTCGGGCATCTGGACGGTGCAGATCTCGGCGATGTCGGACAGGCCGGTACGGGAGTCGATCAGTACGTAGTCGTAGCGCTTGCTCATGTCGGCCTTGAGCGCGTCGAAGAACTGCCCGCCGTCGAAGCGGTCGTAGAAGATGTCCCAGTCCAGGTGGGTGACGGCCTCGGAGTAGTCCCGGTTGAACTGGCCGGCGGAGAGGAAGTCCAGGCTCCCGCCGCCGGGGAACAGCGGCCAGGAGAGCGAGAGCGCGTGCGGGTGCACCCGGGCGAAGTCGAGGTGCCAGCCCTCCTCGTGCTCGACCGGCCGCAGCGCCTCCTCCCGGTACTCGGCGATCAGGTCCATCATCCCGGTGGTGCCGGCCAGCACCGCCGGATCGAGGAACGGGTGGAAGAACTTGGCCAGGCCCGGCGCCTCCAGGTCCCAGTCCACGGTGAGCACCCGGAAGCCGTTGGCCGCCAGGATCCAGGCGGTGTTGGCGAGCGCCATGGTGCGCCCGGTCCCGCCCTTGTAGGAGTAGAAGGTGATGACCCGGCCCTGCCGGTCCTGCTCCGCCTCGCGCTGAGCGGCGAGTTCGGCCGCGGTCAGGCCGCCGATGCGGAGGTTCCTGGTGCGGTTCTCGCTCATGCGCCCACCTCGCTGCCCTCGGCGGTCGCTTCGCGAGACGCGCCGCCCCCGATGATTCGCTCGCTGCGCTCGCTCATACGCCCACCCCGCCGCACTCGGCGGTCGCTTCGCGAGACGCGCCGCCCCCGATGATTCGCTCGCTGCGCTCGCTCATGTCGTTCCTCCCCCGGGCGGCGTCCCGTGGTCCGGGCGGTCGCCTAAGTCGCTGGCTGAGTGGTCGTCGTCGCCGAAGGGAGCGGGGCCCGGCCCGTCCCGGCCGCGGCCCTGGCGGAAGGCGTCGCGCAGGTTGGGCCGCGGTGGTGCCGGTTCGTCGGGCTCGGTCCTGGTCCGGCCCTCGAAGGCGTACTTGGCCTTCATCGCGGCCCGCGGCAGCGCGTCGTCGAACTCCTCCAGACTGCCCAGCCCGGGGGTCCCGCCGACGGCGCCGAGGAAGCTCGGCCGGGCCGACCGGTGGGTGATCCGCAGTATCTGGTCGCTGAGTTCGCCCATCTCCCGGTGCCGCTCCACGCAGTCCGGGTCGTCCTGGTTCCACGGCTCCAGGACGCTCACCCAGGTGGAGTCCGAGCGGTCGAAGCGGCGGACCAGCTCGCGCCGCCGCTCGTCCTGGAGCGCCCAGCGGTCCAGCAGCAGCAGGCCGGGGGCGCTGGGTTCACTGCCCGCGATGATCGCCTCGGCCTCGTCGTCGAACTCGTGCACGGTGGCCTGGAACCCCAGCTGCCGGGCGAGGCGGACGGCGTGCTCGGCGAGCGGGCGGGTGGCGGCGGGCCGGTAGGGGTGCCAGTCGGTCCGCTTGGCGCCGTAGTAGTCGGGGTTGCGGTCGCCCGGCAGCTCGCCCCGGTGGTAGGAGAGCACGGAGATCCGCAGCTGCTTGGTGGGCGCGGTGACGTCGAACGCGCTGGGCAGGGAGTTGAAGTCCAGCCGGCGCCCGACCGGGATCACCGTCTCCTCCGCCACCTCCACGATCCGCCGGGCCAGCCGGTGCACGGCGAGCTCGTAGGCGGAGCGGAAGTAGGTGAGCTTCATCAGCGCGTACAGGCCCTCGGTGGCGTAGTCCGGCCCGAAACTGGTGTGGTTGAACTGGAGTTCGCTCGCCACCCGGGGCAGGCGGTAGCGGCTCATCGGCGCCCAGAGCACCGGGACGATCCCGCTGGTCCGCTCCGAGTCGAGGTTCGCCGGGTACACCGGGCGGCGGGTGAAGGAGTGCCACTCCTGGCCGCACGGCACGCTGTTGAAGTAGCGCGGCGAGTACAGCGGCACGAAGACCCGGCAGGTGGCCAGCTCCTCGGAGAGCCGCTCGGCCCACAACTCCCCCTGGTGCATGGACTCGTCCATGAAACCGACCGGGACTCCCGCCGGCACCGTGGTGAGCTGGAGCACCGCCTCGCAGAGGTCCCGGTACAGCTGCCGCACCCAGTGGTTGGGGTCCCCCGCACCGCGTGCCCCCGATCTCGGGGTGTGGGCGTAACTGAGGAAGAAGTACGGCCGGGCGGCGTCCTCGTCCCAGCCATGGTCGTTCACACGCGCCTCCCCCTGGCCCGCCGGCAACCTCTTTACCGCGAGTCCCCGTACGCGGGGCTTCAGTGTAGGAACGACTGCGGGACTAATGGAATAGCACCTCGCCCCGCACGAATTGACATGACCGAAACGAACCGGGTGCGACGGCGGCCCGGCCCGGGGCGGCGCCGGGCGCGCCCGGCGGTCGGTGCCCGGCGGTCGGCGCCGCCGCTCAGGCGCGGGAGCGGCGGAGGATCCGCTCGGCGAGGTCGACGGCCTCGCGGACCGGGACGAGGCGGCACGGCGCGCCGCCGATCTCGCCGGTGGTCACGCCCTCGGCCTCGCGGAGGACCTGTGCGCCCAGCGCGCCGAAGTGGAGGTCGTCGAGCTCGGGGGCCTTGAAGGAGATCCAGCCCTCCGCACCGCGGCAGCGGTACTCGCGCAGCGGGACGTCGGGCATCCTCAGGTCCGCCAGGTGGAAGGCGGTGAAGTTGGCCATCGGGACGCCCAGCATCAGCACCCGGGCGTCGAGGTCGTAGAGCCGGCCAAGCGGGGAGTCCGGGCCCAGGTGGCAGTCGTACGGGTGCCGTTCGGTGATCCGCCGGGCGTGCCGGCCGATGGCGGCCCAGGAGGTCTGGGGGTGGTGGCTGCGGTGGGCGTCCCGGTGGGTGCGGATCGCCTCCGAGAGGGCTCCCATGGTCGGGGAGCAGGGGGTGGTGGCCGGGTCGAAGGGCGGCATCAGGGCGCGGTAGGCGGCGACCTCGGCGGGCGAGAGGCCGGCGGTGGCGGTGGCGTGGATGCGGGAGGTGGCCGAGTTCTCGGGGGTGGCCGTGTACCCGACCAGGGTGCCGCGGTCGCCGACCGCCGCCAGCAGCGCCGCCACCACCGCCGCGGCCCCCCCCGCCACCGGGCCGAGCGACCGCAGCGACGCCTGGACGTGCACGACCGCGCCGGGGCGGACCCCGAGGGCCGTGACGTGCTCGGTCAGCCGGGCCTCGGTGAGGGCACGGAGTTCGGTGAGGATGACGGCTCCCCGGGGGTGAGGGCGGCGGACGGTGGACGCGGGCGGGGGGAGGCTCAGCCGCCGGCCATCGCGCGCTCCTCCCGGGCCAGCCGGGCCGCCCGCTCGGCGGCGTCGGGCAGCGCCACCGCGAGCCAGGGGGCGACCGTCGCCCGCATGCCGTCCGCGAAGCGCAGGCCGAGCGCGGTCAGCGAGCCGGACCCGGCCAGCCGTTCGACCGCCTCCGCGGTGTACTGCCGCCAGAGCGCGAACTGCAGCCGCGCCCGGTCGGCGGCCTCACCCGGCAGGCCGTCGTAGGCGAGCGTGCGGGTGCCCCAGTACTCGGTGACGGCCAGATGGGCGTAGGTGCCCTGGAGCAGCCCTTCGAGCGGCCTCGGGTCGGGCCGCCAGGGGGCGAGGTACAGCGTGTCGTCGTTCCGGTCGTACAGGTCCAGCAGGTCCAGCACCGCGCCGAGCTTCACGTGCTGGAACTCGTGCGCGAGCAGCAGGGCGAGGGTCGGCGCGGTGGCGGGCCGGGCAATGCCGACCACTCCGAACGCCTGCCGGGCGGCCGAACTGACGTCCCGCCCGGCCGGGCCCGGGCGCAGCGGGGTGACCGCCGTCAGCCCCACCCGGATGCCGTCCGCGTACCCCGGCAGGTCGTGCCCGAGCAGCTCCCAGGCCTCGCGCAGCGCACCGGTCCAGTGGAGCAGTTCGGCGTCCGGCAGCCGTTCCGCCACGGCGTGGTCGTGGCTGTCGCGCAGCGGGTCGACGTCCTCCAGCGCGACGGTCCACCCCCCGGCCAGCCGGATCCGCCGCAGCGGCTCGTCCAGGGCCGTGCGCACCGACCCGTCGGCCGCCCGGACGGTGAACCCGTCGGCCCGGCCGGTGACGACCGCCTCCCCGTCGGGGAGGGCGATCCGCCCGAGCGTCGGCAGGTGCAGCCACCCGCCGCGCACCGGTACGGCGACGGCGTCGCCCCGCCCGGCCCGCACCGCCGCGGCGGCGGCCAGGCCCGCCAGCGGGCCCAGCCCGGTCCCCAGGTCGCCGGCCAGCTGCCGGGCGGCCCAGGCGCGGGCGTACGGGTGGGCGAGCACGGTGTCGACGGCGGCCGGAGCGGCGGCGTCCAGCTCGGACAGCAGCGCCCACGCCTCCGGACGCCCCTGGCCCGAGGCGTCCCAGGCGGCGGCCAGCATCGCCCGGGTGAGGGCGAGCTGGGAGCGGCCCAGCGCGCGCACGGTGTCCGCGCCGCCGTATCCGCGGGCGAGTTCGTCGAGCTGCGCCGGGGCGAGCGCCGCCGGCACGACCGGTGCGGCGACCTGGGCCGGCAGGGCGACCGGCCCGCTCCGCGCCGTGATGCCGTTGATGAGCGTCATGAGGTCCCCGCAGTAGACGGAGGGGTTGTCGAAGCCGCCGCCACCATCGTGGCCCCGATAGCGGTGGGCGTACAGGCCGCCTCCGCAGGTGCGCACGACGGGACAGCCGCGGCAGGTGGCGGCGAGCCCGGCCAGGCCGGACTGGCGGGCGACGATGCCGGGGTGCCGGGCGACGTCGTCGAGGCTGTGCGCGAACACGTCGAAGCCGGTCGCGGGGGCGCCGTCGAACGCGGTCTTGAGGCTGTCGACCTGCTCGAAGGTGCCGTCGGTCTCCAGCACGACCAGGTCGGACGGCTCCAGGCCGAGCGACTCGGTGAGGCTGGTGAACCCGCGCAGCGTCCGGTGCACCGACTCGAAGGTGCGGACGGCGAAACGCCGCCCGTCGGCCTCCCAGTGGTCGTGCACGGCGAGCAGCCAGTCGGCGTACGGGTGCTCGCCCCGGCCGGCGGGGCGTTTCGGCGGATCGTCCCAGGTGGCGTGCGGCAGCAGGAAGTCGACCGCGGGGGGCTGGAGTTCGGCCAGCGCGCGGTACACGGCCACCGGGTCGTTCTCGACGTCGATGGTGCAGAGCAGCCCGGCGAAGAGGTGCTGGAACTCCGGTTCGCGCAGCAGTGCCACGGCCCGCAGCACCTGGGGGTGGCTGCTGCGCCCGTCGGCGAACCGGCGGTGCCGGTCGTTGGCGGCCCGGTCGCCGTCCAGCGAGATGCCCACCCCGACGCCCAACTCGGCGAACAGGGAGCAGAACTCACGGTTCAGCAGGACACCGTTGGTGTGGATGCGCAGGTCGAGGGCGCACCCGGGCGGGAGCGCCGCCCGGAGCGCCTCGGCCACCCCGCGCAGCCGGTCCGGGCCGGCGAGCAGGGGTTCTCCCCCGTGCAGGACGACCCGGACGCCGGGCAGCCGGTGCGCGGCCGCGTGCGCGCCGATCCGTTCGGCGGCCTTGGCCAGGACCTCGTCGCCGATGACCTTGGGCCGGGTGCGCCAACTGGTGTCCGCGTGCTCGTAGACATAGCAGTGGTCGCAGGCGAGGTCGCAGCGGCTGTGCACCTTGACCACGAATTGCGAGAAAGGCAGCGGAATTCGCTTCATCGTAGCTCTGGTGAATTCGGGCCCGGTCGGACGGAAATCCGGTCCGGCATTCCCGGACCGGTCAGATCGAGGAATTGAAGGCGGCGACCGCGACGCGACCGGCTTCCGCGCCGGGCAGGGCGCGCCGCAGTCGGGCGGCGAGCTCCTCCGCGCCGAGGGCGGCGAGGGCGGCGAGCGAGGGGCCTCGGTCCAGGTCCTGAGGGTCCGTCAGCTCGGTGCCTGGCCTGGTGCTGATTACCGGTGTCATATTCGTTCCTTAGGCGCGGTTAGGACCTGCCGGGGGTGGGTAAGCCACCCGATTGCGACCAATGTAGTGCCAGCGCGACGTCCGCGCGGCACCTTGCGGTCTCAAGTTGGTCTCCACGCCCGGTCGACGCCCTGTGGCGGCGCCCGGAGCCTCAAGAATTCACCCGTCCGGCGGTCGCGCACTTCGCCGTGGCGCGCGCCGAAGCGTTCCGTCGGCCCGTGCGGCGACTCGGCGGGCCCGGTTCCTCACCGCCCCCGTCCACCGGCGCGCCCGGCGGGTCGCCCGGCGGCCCGGACCCCGGTAGGCCCCGGCGCGGCCCACGCGGGGCACGGCTCTCGGGAGAGTCCGCGACGGGCCGGCCGAACGCCTGAGCGCTCGTCAAAACATTTCCCCTGTTCATTCTTACGGCAATCATCACTACCGCGCGGCAGGTCGGTGCCCGCCGTGGCGCGGGCGGCCCGCACGCTATCGAGGACCGTCCAATTCGCGTACGGTGCGCACGAGTTCCTCGGTGAACTCGCGGCCGTGCCCGGTGAGCTCCGCGCTGTCCAGCAGGGTGGCGCCCGCGGTCAGGGCGTGGCCGCGCCACCGGGTGAACTCCCCAGCGGCGCGGCGCGTGTCCCCCGCGCCGGCGGCCAGCTCGGCGCACCAGAAGTCCACCACCCCGAGGTGCGCGTAGGTGCCCTGCAGCAGGGCACCGACCGGGCGCGGGTCGGGGCGCCAGGGAGCGTGGTGGACGGCGGCGCCGTTGGGGTGGTGCAGCGGCACGAGGTCCAGCAGCGCGCCGAGTTGGAGGTGCAGGAACTCGTGCGCCAGGGCGAGCGCGAGCAGCACCGGATCCCCCGGCCGCGAGGCCGCCACCGCGCCGAACGCCCGGCGGGCGGCGGCGCTGACCGCCTCGCCGCCCGGGGCCGGCCGCAGCGGGACGATCGTGGTGACGCAGGCCGCGACGGCCTCCGCGTACGGCCGGTGGCGGCGCACCAGGACCTGCCAGGCGAGCGCCAGTTCGGTGCGCCAGTGGGCGAGTTCCCGCTCGTCGAGCGGCCCGGCCGGGGGCCGTCCGTAGTCCACCCGGCGCGGCCCGGCGTGGTCGATCGCCGGCGTCCACCGCAGCCCGTCGCACTCCAGCCGGAGGGGTTCGCCCGGCGCGGACCGGAGGAACTCCGCCAGCCCGTCCAGGCGGACGGTCTCACCCGCCGCGCGGGCGCGCAGCCGGTCGGCCGCCCAGGCGTCCAGCTCCGGCCGCAACAGCACCTCCTCCCACCGCGCCCGGTCGGCCCGTTGCGACGCCCGGAGCTCGGCGTAGGCCGCCTGGTAGGCGGTGTCCTCGGGCGCCGCCCGCCGCAGGGCCAGGAGCAGCAGCGCGCGCTTGCTCAGCTGTCCGGCGCGCAGCAGCCGGACGGCCTCCGGTCCGCCGCGCGCGGCCGCGATCGCCCGGAAGGTCGCCCGGTCCACCCCGTGCCGGGGCAGTCCGTCCGTCGTCCGCCCACCCGTACCCGCCACCGGTCATCCTCCTCGCGTCGCAGCGGCCGTGTCCGCCCGCAGCCTCCCCGCGATGTGGCGGATCAGCCGGTCCAGGTCCGCGCAGTACACGGACGGGTGAGCGAAGCCGCCCCCGGCGTCCGGCCCGGGGTAGCGGTGCGCGTACAGGCCGCCTCCGCACACGCGGACCAGCGGGCAGGCCGCGCAGACCGGCCCGAGCCCGGCGAGGCCGCGCTGGCGGCCCCGGAACGCCGGGTGGGCGGCGGCCTCACCGAAACCGTGCCGGAACACGTCCAGCCCCGTCCCGGCGGCGCCGTCGGCCACCACCTTGAGGCTGTCGGCCTGTTCGATCGTGCCGTCCGTCTCGACCACCACGAGGTCCACGGGGGCCAGCCCGACCGCCTCGCTGGCCGCGCGGCCGCCGAGCAGCAGCACCGCCAGCTCCTCGAAGAGCCGTACCCCGGTCTCCCGCCGCGGGGCGCCGTACCAGCGGTCGAAGGCGGCGATCAGCCACTCCCCGTACGGCGCCGCGTCCTCGCCCGAGGGCGGGCGGGTCGGCAGCGACCGCCGCACCCCGGCCGGCTGGGCCGCCCAGGTCCCGTGCGGCAGCAGCAGATCGACGCGCGGCGGCGCGAACTCCAGCAGCGCCTCGTAGGTGGCGACCGGATCGGCGGCGAGGTCCACCACGCAGAGCAGCCCGGCGAACAGCTCCCGGTGCCGGTCCGACCCCAGCAGCCGCAGCGCCCCGGCCGTCCGCTCCCAGCTGCCGCCGCCGGACGGCAGCCGCCGGTGCCGGTCGTGGTCGGGGGCGGCGCCGTCCAGCGACACCCCGACGGCGACCCGGTGCCGGTGCAGCACCTGCAGCAGCGCCGGCTCGTCCAGCAGCCGCAGTCCGTTGGTCTGCAGGCTGAACCGCACCCTCGGCGCGACACCGGCCAACTCCGCCAGCAGCGCGTCCAGATGGCCGGCCCCGACGAGCAGCGGCTCACCGCCGTGCAGGATCACCCCGACCTCGTCGAGCCCGCACCCCGCCGCGTGCTCGGCGATCCGCCGGGCCACCCGGCGGACCGTCGCCAGCTCCATCCGGCGCGGCCGCCGGCGCCAACTCTGGTCCGCCGCCTCGTACATGTAGCAGTAGTCGCAGGCCAGGTTGCACCGGCTGTGGACCTTGAGCAGGAACTGGCGGAACGGCACCATGCCCGCGAGCCTAGCCCGCCGCGGACCGGCCGCCGCGGTGGAGTTCACACCGACGGCGGCTCGATGTCGGAGTCCAGCCGCAGCCCCGCCTTGACCGCCACCGTGGTCGGATGCTCCTCGCCGAGCGTCTGCCGGGCCCGGCGGACGCAGTCGCCGCGCAGCTGGGCCGCGCGCTCGCCCTCCCCCGCCGCGGCCAGCGACAGCGCCAGGTTGGAGTTGACCCCGATCGAGTCGTAGTGGTCCGGCCCGAGGGTCTCGGCCATCAGTGGCGCCGCCTGCTCCTCGAAGGCCAGCGCGGCCGCCGGCTCCCCGGACAGGACGAGGTCGTTGGCGTGGTTCATCATCGCGATCGGTATGTACAGGTGCTGGTCGCCGAGGACGGCCCGGAACTGCGCCAGGGTGCGCCCGGACAGCTCCCGCGCCTCCGCCGTCCGGCCGGCCAGCCGCAGGTAGACGGAGAGGTTGTTGGCCCCGGCCAGCGTGACCGGGTGGTCCTCGCCCAGGTAGTCCCGGTAGCGGGCGAGGGCGCGCTCGGCGAGCTGGATGGCCCGGTCGGTGTCGCCGAGCGCGCTGAGGTCGCTGGCCAGGTTGGTGGCGGCCGCCAGGGTGTCGGGGTGCTCGGCGCCGTTGATGTCCAGGTAGCGCTGGTAGATGTCCTCGTCGATCTCCAGCGCCTCGTTGTACCGGCCGGCCCGGCGCAGCGCCACGGCGAGGTTCTTGCGGGCGCGCAGGGTGTCGGTGTGGCCGTCGCCGATGGTCTGCTGGTAGATCCGGACGGTCTCCTCCAGCAGGTCCAGGGCCTCCCGCAGCCGCCCGGTCTCGCGCAGGTCGCGGGCGTAGTTGGAGGCGGAGGACAGCGCGTAGAGGCTGTGCGCCCCGAGCGCGTCGCGCTGCTGGAGGTAGTTGCTGCGGTGGCGCTCCAGGGCGGCCCGGCGGTCGCCGGCGAGGTAGTCGGAGACCGCCAGGTTGTTGGTGATCATGAGGGTGCGCGGGTGGTCCGGGCCGAGGGTTCGGCGGGCCGCGTCCAGGGTCCTGCGGTCGCGCGCCCTGGCCTCCTCGTACCGGCCGAGGAACCGCAGGTCGGCGCCGAGGCTGTTGGCGACGGCGAGGGTGTGCGAGTGCTCGGGTCCGAGCGTGGCGGTGAAGCGGTCCAGGATGTCCTGGTCCATCGCGTACGCCTCGTGCAGGGCGCCCTGGGAGCGGCGGATGTTGCTGAGCTGGGTGCGCAGCATCAGGGTCTGGGCGTCGTTCTCGGCGTCGAAGCCGGCGCCGCCGTAGTCCTCCTGGCGCCAGATCTCCAGGGTGCGCTCGGCGAGGTCGCGGCCGGACTCGTGCAGGCTGCGCTTCCACTGGTAGCGGACCGAGTCGATGATCCACTGCCGGACGTCCTCGTCACCGCTGCCGGCCGCGCCGGAGGGCCACAGGTGCGGCAGGAGTTCGGCGTACTGCGGCCAGTTCGCGGGGATGTCCGGGTCACCGGGGTTCGCGGTGGCGAGGGCGGCGTGCACCACCGCCCGCAGCCCGGTCCGCTGCTCCTCGTCGACCTGGTCCCGCAGGACGGCCTGGACCAGCCGGTGCACGGTGATGGTCTCGCTGCCCTGGTCGGTGCGGGCCAGGCCGAACCGGTTGATGGCGCGCAGGAACTCGCCGATCGCCAGCTTGTCGCGGGGCGCGCGCGGCGGCAGCCGCAGCGCGTGGGTGACGGCCCGGCTGTAGAGCAGCCGCATCGGGATGGCGTCGGGCCCGAAGAACGCGCAGATCTCCAGGATCTGGGCGGCGGGGGCGTTCATCCGGCGCAGCTCCTCGACCGAGATCCGCCAGGTGGCGGCGGCCGAGTGCGGGTACTCGGCGGTGCGTAGCCGGGTGCGCTCCAGCATCTCGGTGAGCTCTTCGTCGAGCAGTTCCAGGTAGGTGGCGATCGGCATCGAGGTCTCCTGCAGCCAGACCGCGGCCTGGCCGACGGCGAGCGGCAGGTCGCCGAGCCGGTGCGCGACCTGGTCGGCGTCGTCCGGGGCGAGCCCGCCGTTGAAGCGGCGCAGCAGCCGGACGCTCTCCTCCCGGGTGAAGACGTCGACCTCGACCAGGCCGGCGTGCTTGGACCAGCCCTGGTTGCGCGAGGTGATCAGCACGTGCCCGCCGGAGGAGCCGGCCGGCAGCCAGGGCGCCAGCTCCTCGGGGGTGCCGGCGTTGTCGTAGACCAGCAGCCAGCGGCGGTACGGCTCGCCGCGGCGCAGCGCGTCCAGCACCGCGACGGCGGTGTGGGCGACGTCGTCGCTGCTCTGCACGCCGATCCGGGGGGCGAGTTCGGCGAGCTTCTGCGGGATGTTGGCGGGCTCCTCGGCGGGCACCCACCAGATCACGTCGTAGGCGGCCTTGAAGCGGTGCGCGTACTCGGCGGCGATCTGCGACTTGCCGGCGCCGCCGAAGCCGTAGAGCACCTGGCTGAGCACCGCGCCGGGGCCGCCGGTGAAGCGGTTGCGGAGCAGCTCCAGCAGCCGGCCGCGCCCGGTGAAGGAGGCGTTGCGCGAGGGCGCCTCCTGGATCTTGGGCGCGGTGCCGGGGAAGCGCGAGGGGGCGGCGTGCTCCCCGCTGTCCCCGTCCGGCCGGCTGCTGCTGCCCGGCGGCGGCCCGAGCTCGCTGTACAGCTGGGACTCGGCGAGCACGGCCGAGGAGCGGACCAGGTCGGGGACGGCCGGGCCGACGAACGGGCGGGGCACCGGCTCGTCCGAGTCCTGCAGCCGCAGCGCCACCAGGGCCGGCGAGCCGGAGCTCAGTTCGCGCCCGCTGAGGAGCTGCCAGGCCTCGGCCGCGCGGGGCAGCGCGGTGTACTCGGGCGAGAGCAGCGCGAGCAGCCGGCCCTGGCCGTCCAGCGGCCCGGCGGCCTCCGGCGGGCGGCCGCCGGGGTAGGGCTCGGCGGCGTTGTGCAGGGAGGTCTGGTAGCCGAAGCCGGTGAGGGTGGCGGCGGCCCACTCGGCCCACATCCGGTCCTCGGGGGCGTAGCTGACGAAGACCTGGCGGGGCATGGTGCGGGTGGAGCGCAGGTAGGCGCCGTACAGCCGGCGGCGGGCGTCCCCGGTGAGCGGGCGCAGCGTGCGGACCCGGCCGTCGGTGATCCACCCGGCCAGCCGTTCGAAGGCGTTGAGCAGGCTGCGCGCCTCCTGCGGCCGGTCGGCGACGGTGGCGGGCACCTCCTCGTAGGCGTAGAAGGGCTTGTACGGGACTTCGACGTCGCTCCAGTAGGCGGCCCGCCGCTCGGCCCCCAGCCAGCGGCCGAGGTAGGGCGCGAACGCCTCGCGGGCGTAGTCCCGGCCCGCTTCGAGCCGCTCCTGCTCGGCGTCCTCGACCCGCATCGGCACCGGCAGGACGCGGATGGCCCGCTCCTCGGCCTCGGCGATGGTGCGGGCCGCGTCCACGCCGCCGCGGATGTTCTGCGCGCTGAAGGTGAAGCAGTCGACGACGGAGTCGGGCATCAGGACGGTGCAGATGCCCGAGGTGTCGCTGACCCCGGTGCGGCTGTCGATCAGCACGTAGTCGTAGGCCCGGGCCCAGCGGTCGCGCAGTTCGCGCAGGAACTCGCCGCCCCGGATGTCCCGGCCGTGGTAGAAACTGCGCCAGTTGAAGCTGGTGACGGCGGCGGGGTAGGCGGCGTTCTGCCGCCCGGCCGGCAGGAAGTCGAGGCGGCCGCCGGGCGGCAGGTCGAGCGCCAGGCCGCAGATGTAGCCGCCCAGCCGGCCCGGTTCGTCCAGCCAGTCGGCGGGGGCGAGCCCGCCCGGACCGGCGGCGGTGGGCAGCGCCTGCTTGACGTACGCCCGCAGCAGGTCGATCAGGCCGTCGGTGGCGTGCAGTTCGGGGTCGACCAGCAGCGGGTGGTAGTAGCGGTGCAGGCCGGGCGCCTCCAGGTCCCAGTCGACCACCAGGACGCGCAGGCCGCGGCTGGCCAGGATCCAGCCGACGTTGGCCAGGGCCATGGTCCGGCCGGTGCCGCCCTTGAACGAGTAGAAGGTGACGACCGACCCCGGTCCGGTCCGCTCCGGGTCAGTTCCGGGCTCAGTGAACATCGTCCTGTTCCCTCCTCGACGGCACCGCCGCGCCGTCCGGGCTGCGGCGCGGTCCTGGCGGCCCGGCCGGAATGGCCAGCCCGGGCATCGCCGGGGCGGCGTCCTCGCCGTCGGGGCCGAAGCCGAAGGCGGCGCCGTCGACATCGTCCCCCCAATCGAAGTTGTCGTCCATGAGCTTGTTCTGAGCAACCGTCACCATGATGGTGAGGTCCGTGTCAAAGCTCTCCCGGCCCACCGCGACGCGGAACAAGTGCTCCAGGTCGCTCCGGCGCAACCAGTTGCGGCGGAACACGCTGCGCACGCCGGTCCACAGCGCGTCGCGCTCCGGCCCGGCTGGCGGGTCGTCCGTACCGGCCGGCACCATCACGCCGGTGACCGGGTGGTTCTGGTCGTCGTACTCGCGCAGCGCCGGCCGGTAGACCTCGCCGCCGGCCATCCACGGGTCCACCAGCAGCACGCTGACCTGGTTGTCCTCCCGGGCCCGGTCGAGCTTCTCGCCGAGGCCGGGCCCGACCTCCTCCAGGGTGGTGGTGTGCCCGGCGGAGGTGATCACCTGCTGGGCGCGGACCGCCAGCGACGGCTGCGTCGGCGGGTGGTAGGGCGCCCACTGCCACGGCTTGGCCCCGTACCAGCCGCCGCGGGACGAGCCGCCCGCCTCGGCGGCGGCGGCGTCGGAGGAGCGGCCGGCCGCGATGAACAGCCGGACCATCCCGGCGGTGGGCGCCGGCCGCATCGACGGCACCACCGGGAAGTAGCCGCGGACGGCGCCGAGGTCGAACTCGGGCAGCTCGCCCAGCCGCCGGGCGGCCGCGTCCCGGATCCGCTCGGCGACCACCCGGACCACCCGCCGGTAGTCGGGGCCGAGCGGGTCGGTGCGCAGCAGGTCGCGCAGGCCCGAACGGGCGTAGGCGTCGCCCATGCCCTGCTGGACGAACTGGATCTTCCGCACCTCGTCCGGCAGCTCCCCCGGCAGGGTCTCCCAGAGCACCGGGATCAGGGCCGGGACGACCTCGCCGGCCAGCTCCTCGTGCCGGCGGACCCGCCCGCGGAACGCCGTCCACTCCTTGCCGCAGTAGAGGCTGGCGAAGTAGGCCGGGGAGTAGAGCGCGACCATGGCCCGGCAGCGGGCCAGCATCTGGGCGAGCTGCTGCTCCCAGTTGTCGCCCAGGCGCAGCCGCTCGGTGTCGCGGTAGGCGAGCTCCTCGGCGCCGGCGGCGGGCTCGATCCGGCCGAGCTCGTCCCGCAGGTCGTTGAAGAACTGGTCGACGAAGGCGTCCCCGGCCTCGTAGTCCCGCCGGGCGTAACTGAAGAAGAAGTACGGCCGCACTGATCCCCCCGGGCCCGACGGTGCCGCGACTGCGCTGCTGTCCTCCCCAGCATGTCGCGAACTCCGCGGTCGCGCCCGGGAGTCGGCGAAGCTCGTGGCTCCGGGACTACAGGGACGACTGGAAGGCCGCGACCGGCTCCGCGCCGGGGGCCAGGACGTCCGCGACCACCCGGCGCAGCAGGTCGCCGAGGACGGTGTCGGGCAGGGTGTCGATCTCGTCCAGCGGCAGGGCGGTGACGTCGACCAGGTCAGAGCCGAGTCCAACGGCGGTTCCCGCACCGGTGACGCCCATCAGTCCCTCACTCGATCTGCTCGGCCCAGCGGGCTGGTGGCCCCGGGGAGTCGACCCGGTCCGCGACGCGCATACTACACCCGCGCATGACGGGTCATCAGCTGTGCTGCGCCGCCGCGCCAGGCCCTTTCCCGGCCGGGGCGGTCCGCCCCCGGCGGTCAGGGGCAGAGCCGCTCGACCCGCCAGCCGGTCGGCTCCGACGGGTCGGCGAGGAAGCGGAGCCGGTCGTGCAGCCGGTTCTCCCGGCCCTGCCAGAACTCCACGCTCTCCGGGACCACCCGGTACCCGCCCCAGAACGGCGGGACCGGCACCCCCTCGCCCTCCGGGTAGCGGCGCTCCAGCTCCGCGTACCGCTGCTCCAGCACCTCGCGGCTGCCGACCGGGCTGGACTGCTCGCTGGCCCAGGCGCCGAGCTGGGAGCCGTGCGGTCGGGTGCGGAAGTAGGCGGCGGTCTCGTCCCGGCCGACCTTCTCCACCCGGCCCTGCACGATCACCTGGCGGGCCAGCGCCACCCAGGGGAAGAGCAGGGCCGCCTGCGGGTTGACGGCCAGCTCGGTGCCCTTGCGGGAGCCGTAGTTGGTGAAGAACACGAAGCCGCGCCGGTCGAAGCCCTTCAGCAGCACCGTGCGCGAGCTCGGCCGCCCCCCGGCGTCGGCGGTGGAGAGCACCATCGCGTTGGGTTCCACCACGCCGGCGTCGTCCGCCTCGTGGAACCAGCGGGTGAACTGGGTGACCGGGTCGGCCGCGAGCTGCCCCTCGACCAGGCCCTCGTGGGTGTAGTGCTTGCGCATCACGGTGAGGTCCGGCCCGGGCCGGGCCTCCTCGGCCAGGATCCGGGAGGCGGGGCTCGGGGGCGTCGACTGGGCGCGTTCCGGGGTCTGCACGTCAACATCATCCCGTACGACAAGCAACCGGCACCGCTACCTCCGGACAAACCCCCGTGGGAGATAAGGTGTCTCGCCACCGCTCGGCCGTCCGAGCTACAGGCAATTGTCCGGAAACCGATGATTGATTCCGGAGAATCGCCGGGCGCGACCGGCCCTCAGGTGAAGGTCGAGCGGTCCTGCGGGAAACATCACCACCGTGGTGTATGGCGCAATGCACCCCGTGCCTGTCAGGCTGGCACCGAGTGCCAAACACCATTCGGTCACTGGCGTACCGCCCCACCACGGCGGCCCGCCGATCACAGAGCTGAAGGAGCCGTCGCATGTCCGACTTCGTACCCGGGCTTGAGGGAGTCGTCGCTTTCGAGAGCGAGATCGCCGAACCCGACCGTGAAGGCGGCGCCCTGCGGTACCGCGGAGTCGACATCGACGACCTGGTCGGCCACGTCTCCTTCGGCCACGTCTGGGGCCTGCTGGTGGACGGCAAGTTCAACCCCGGCCTGCCGGCCGCCGAGCCCTTCCCGATCCCGGTCCACTCCGGCGACATCCGGGTGGACGTGCAGTCCGCCCTCGCCATGCTCGCCCCGGTCTGGGGCCTCAAGCCGCTGCTCGACATCTCCGCCGAGCAGGCCCGTGACGACCTCGCCCGGGCGGCCGTGATGGCCCTCTCGTACGTGGCGCAGTCCGCCCGCGGCCAGGGCCTGCCGATGGTCCCGCAGAGCGAGATCGACAAGGCCGAGACGGTCGTCGAGCGCTTCATGATCCGCTGGCGCGGCGAGCCGGACCCGAAGCACGTCAAGGCCATCGACGCCTACTGGACGTCCGCCGCCGAGCACGGGATGAACGCCTCCACCTTCACCGCCCGCGTCATCGCCTCCACCGGCGCCGACGTCGCGGCCGCGCTCTCCGGCGCCGTCGGCGCGATGTCCGGCCCGCTGCACGGCGGCGCGCCGTCCCGGGTGCTCGGCATGATCGAGGAGATCGAGCGCACCGGCGACGCCAAGGCGTGGGTGAAGAACGCGCTGGACAAGGGCGAGCGCCTGATGGGCTTCGGCCACCGCGTCTACCGCGCCGAGGACCCGCGCGCCCGCGTGCTGCGCCGCACCGCCAAGGAGCTCGGCGCGCCGCGCTTCGAGGTCGCCGAGGCGCTGGAGAAGGCCGCGCTGGAGGAGCTGCACAACCGCCGCCCCGACCGCGTGCTGGCCACCAACGTCGAGTTCTGGGCCGCCATCATGCTGGACTTCGCCGAGGTCCCGGCGCACATGTTCACCTCGATGTTCACCTGTGCGCGCACCGCCGGCTGGTCGGCGCACATCCTGGAGCAGAAGCGCACGGGCCGGCTCGTCCGCCCCGCCGCGCGCTACATCGGCCCCGCCCCGCGCAGCCCGCGCGACATCGAGGGCTTCGAGGCCATCGCGCACTGAGGAACCGCTGGTGAGCAGCGGGTCCGACGCTCCGTCGGACCCGCTGTTTCCGCAGCTCGCAGCCGTGAAGATCGCATCTCAGCGGGCGGACTGCCGTAACACTTCCGCAATCGCGGCCGGTAGGCTGCCGCCCGTGGCTCAGATCCAGATCCCCGCTGACATCAAGCCCGCAGACGGCCGTTTCGGCTGCGGCCCGTCCAAGGTGCGCCCCGAGGCCCTGAGTGCCCTCGCCGCCACCGAGACCTCCCTGCTCGGCACCTCGCACCGCCAGGCCCCGGTGAAGAACCTGGTCAAGCGCGTGCGCGAGGGCGTGAGCAGCCTCTTCTCCCTCCCCGAGGGGTACGAGGTGGTTCTCGGCAACGGTGGCTCCACCGCCTTCTGGGACATCGCGGCCTTCGGCCTGGTGCGGGAGAAGTCCCAGCACCTCGACTTCGGCGAGTTCTCCTCCAAGTTCGCCTCCTCGGTCAAGGCGGCGCCCTGGCTGGGCGAGCCGACCGTGATCAAGACCGCCCCGGGCACCCACCCGCTGCCGGTCGCCGAGGCGGGCGTGGACGTCTACGCGCTCACCCACAACGAGACCTCCACCGGCGTCGCGATGCCGATCGGGCGCCCGGCCGGGGCGGACGAGGGCTCGCTGGTCCTGGTGGACGCCACCTCGGGCGCCGGCGGCCTGCCGGTCGACATCACCGAGACCGATGTCTACTACTTCGCGCCGCAGAAGTCCTTCGCCGCCGAGGGCGGCCTCTGGCTGGCGACGTTCTCCCCGGCCGCCCTGGAGCGCGCCGCCGAGATCGCCGGCTCCGGCCGCTACATCCCGCCGTTCTTCGACCTGCCGACGGCCATCGACAACTCGTCGAAGGACCAGACGTACAACACCCCGGCGATCTCCACCCTGTTCCTGCTGGCCGACCAGCTGGACTGGCTGAACGGCAACGGCGGCCTGGACTGGGCGGTCGCCCGGACGGCCGACTCCTCCTCCCGGCTGTACGGCTGGGCCGAGAAGTCGTCGTTCGCCACCCCGTTCGTGGCGAACCCGGCGGAGCGCTCCCAGGTGGTCGGCACGATCGACTTCGACGACGCGGTGGACGCCTCCGCCGTCGCCAAGGCACTGCGTGCCAACGGCATCGTCGACACCGAGCCGTACCGCAAGCTCGGCCGCAACCAGCTGCGCGTCGCGATGTTCCCGGCCATCGAGCCGGCGGACGTCGAGGCGCTCACCGCCTGCATCGACTACGTGGTCGAGCAGCTCTGAGCACCGGCACGGTCGCACGGCCCTGAGCGGGCCGGCACACGCGTGAGGGCCACCGCCTGCGGGCGGTGGCCCTTCCGTTTGTTCGCGCTACCTGTTGACGAGCGAGCTGATCAGGACGACCACCAGCAGCAGCACCAGGGCGCCGGTCACGATACGCATGCGAGTCTTGGGATCCACGGTCATCGAGCGTACCCGCGACCCGTCGGCGGCCAGACCCCGAGGGTGGCTCCGCCGGTGGCGTCCGGGCCGCGTCCGGTGAACCGGCGGGCGCCGTCGGAGGCCGGGAAGGCCACGTCGGCCGCCGCGCCGACCCGGCCCGGGGCCGCGTACGGCGACCGGCGCGCCGTCCCGCCCGGGGACCCCGCTCCCGCGATGCCCCACCCGGCTCTGAGCGGCCCCCGGGCGCGCCTCAGCTCCAGCGGGCCAGCGGCCAGGAGGCGACCGTCTCGTAGTGCGCGAAGCCGCCGTCGAGCTCGCTCTTCATCAGGTGCAGCTCCGCGGCCTCCCACTCCGGCCCGCGGTACCCGCCGAGCGCCGACTCCAGCGCCTCCAGCTCGGCCACCGCCCCCCGCTGCGCCGCCCGCCGGTGCCCCCGGGAGGAGCCGGCCCGGGCGAGGGTGAGATGCGGGTGGAAGGTGAACGCGTCGACCTCACCGGCCACCTCCGCGGTGGCCTCGTACACGGCCTCGGCGAGCCGCCGCAGCGCCCACGCCTGGCCCTCCACCCCGGCCCAGAGCACCCGGTCGCCGAACCGCCCGGCGCCCGCGAGCCGCAGCCGGTGCGCCCCGTGCACCCCGGCCACCGCCGCCAGCCCGGCCTCCAGCTCCGGCAGCCGCTCCACCGGCACCTCGCCGAGGAAGGCCAGGGTCAGGTGCCAGCCCTCGACGGCCGTCCAGCGCAGCCGGTCCGCCCCCGGCAGGGCCCGCACCGGGGCGACCGCGTCGGCGAGCCCCTGCAACGCCTCGACCGGCGGCAGCACCGCCACAAAGAGCCTCATGGGCTCATCTTCCCCCGCCGCCCGGTTGGGGTGAGAACCTTTATCATGACGATCCGTACCGGCGACCGCGCCGACACCGCCGACATCCTCGCCCTGCTCGACGGCGCGGTGGCCTGGCTCGCCGCGCGGGGCCGCGCCGACCAGTGGGGCGACCGGCCCTGGAGCAGCGTCCCGGCCCTGATCGACCGCATCGACGGGTACACCGCCGAGCCGTTCCTGATCCGGCTCGCGACGGACGACGAGGGCCGCACCATCGGCTGCTGCGTGCTGTCCGAGCAGGCCAGCGCCTACGCCACCCCCGTGGACGAGCGCGAGCTGTACGTCCGCAACCTGGTCACCGACCGCTCCCTGAAGGGCTCCGGCATCGGCGCCGCGCTGATCGCCGACGCCCTCGACGAGGCCCGCCGGCGCGGTATCGGCCTGCTCCGGGTGGACTGCTTCGCGAGCGAGGACCGCCGTCTGGTCGAGCAGTACCGGGCGCTCGGCTTCACCGAGACCGAGGCCTTCGAGTCCGAGTACCAGGGCAGGCCCTGGCGGGGCCAGATCCTGGAGATCCGGCTCTGACCCCGCACCCGGGGCGCACCACGCGGTGCGCTCCGGGGTGACGAGCCGTCAGCAGGCCGGTGCCAGCTCGGACTTGGCCGGGGCGACGGTGCGCGGAACGAAGGCCACCACCCGCCCGCCGCGACCCGGATGCAGATCGACCCGGACCTTCAGGTCCGCACTGCGGGCCAGCACCAGACCGACCGTGCCGGCCGCCAGCGCCGAGACCACCCCGCAGGCCAGCAGCCCGAGCCGGGGCCCGTACGAGGCCGTCACCCAGCCGACGACCGGCGCGCCGATCGGCGTGCCGCCGGTGAACACCAGGACCAGCAGGCCCATCACCCGGCCCCGCATCGCGGGGTCGGTGCCCAGCTGGAGCATCGAGTTGACCGAGGTGTTGAAGCTCAGCCCGAAGACCCCGATCAGGGTCAGCAGCAGCGCGAACGACCAGTAGTCGGGCGCGAAGGCGGCCAGCACCTCCAGCGCGCCGAAGGCCAGCGCGGCGGCGACCAGCCGGCGCAGCCGGGGCGCGCCACGCCGGGCCGCGAGCAGCGCGCCGGCCAGCGAACCGACCGCCATCGCGGTGTTCAGCAGGCCGTACTGCCCGGCGCCGACCTTGAAGGTGTCGTGGGCGAAACCGGAGAGCAGCGTCGGGAAGTTGAACCCGAAGGTGCCGATGAAGCCGGCCAGCACCATCGGCCAGAGCAGCTCGGGCCGCTCCTTGACGTACCGCAGCCCCTCCCTCAACTGCCCCTTCTCGCGGGCGATCGGCGCGGTGGGGCGCAGTTCGGACGACCGCATGGCGAGCAGCCCGCCGATCACGGCGGCGAAGGAGAGCGCGTTCACCGCGAAGGCCCAGCCACTGCCGACCGCGGCGATCAGCAGGCCCGCGACGGCGGGGCCGACCAGCCGGGCGGTCTGGAAGTTGGCGGCGTTCAGGCTGACCGCGTTGGCGAGGTCCTTGGGACCGACCATCTCGGAGACGAAGGCCTGCCGGGTCGGGTTGTCGACCACCGTGACGAGGCCGAGCAGCAGCGCGAACGCGTACACGTAGTAGGGCGTCACCACGCCGCCGACGGTCAGCACGGCCAGGCCCGCGGCGAGCAGGCCCATCGCGCCCTGGGTGTAGATCAGCAGCCGGCGCTTGGGCATCCGGTCGGCGAGCACGCCGCCGAAGAGGCCGAGCAGCAGCATCGGCAGGAACTGCATGGCGGTGGTGATGCCGACCGCGAGCGGGCTGCCGGTGAGGCTGAGGACCAGCCAGTCCTGGGCGATCCGCTGCATCCAGGTACCGGTGTTGGAGACCACCTGGCCGGCGAAGTAGTAACGGTAGTTGCGGACGCGCAGTGAGGAGAACATCCCTCCGGGCCGGGTGAAGCGGGCTCCGGTCGGGGATTCCTGAGCGGCGGGGGTGACCGCCGCGGTGCGTTCGTCGGGGTCGTCGTCGCCGTTGCCGGCCGGCCCCGTCGGGGCGGGTGCCTGGGCGTCGGCGGCCGCGGCGGTGGCCGCGGCGGGTTCGGTGGTCGGTTCCTCGGTGCGGATGGCGGCGCTGGCTGCGGCCGGCGGTGTCACGGTGCTCTCCCCTCGCGGCGCGACGACCCGGCAGGGGGTCGTCGCGCTCCTGGTTTCGGTGGTCGGTGCTGCGGTGATGCGGTTCTCCTTCGTCCTCCGGCGGCTGACCGGAACGGCTGGGCCCCGAGCGTGTCTTACAGGTGTGCGAGCTTGTAGAGCACCGGCGCGGCCGCCCGCAGGGCGGCCCACTCCTCCTCGTCGAGACCCTCGGCGAGTTCGGCGAGCCAGGCGTTGCGCCGGCGGCGGCTCTCCGCGAGGATCACCTCCGCCTGTTCGGTACTGCTGACGACCACCTGACGGCGGTCCTCCGGGTGCGGCTCCCGCCGCACCAGGCCCTTCTCCTCCAGCATCGCGACGATCCTGGTCATCGAGGGCGGCTGCACGTGCTCCTTCCGGGCGAGCTCACCCGGCGTGGCCTTCCCGCAGCGTGCGAGGGTGCCCAGCACCCCCATCTCGGTAGGGCTGAGCGACTCCTCGACCCGCTGGTGACGCAGGCGGCGGGAGAGGCGCATGGTGGACGACCGCAGCTGACTGACGGCTGCGAGGTCCTGCTCGGACATCTCGGGCATGTCCTTAGTCTATGTCATTACTCTCGCTAATGAAAATTGCTTCAGGCGCCGGCCCGCAGTCCGACGGCGGGGGCCGCGGCCCCGTGCGGCCGGGGCCGGGTGTCCACCGCGGCGAGGCCGTCCGGCATGCCCAGCACCAGCAGCGTTCCGGCCAGCGCCAGCGACCAGACCTCGGAGCCCGTCCGCAGGTCCAGCACCCCGCCGGTGCCGAGGTCGCGCACCCGGACCAGCCCGTCGGACCAGGCCGCGGCCACCACCGGGCCGGCCGCGGTCACCCCGGCGGCCACCGCCGTCACCGGGCAGCCGCGCCGGTCGGACGGCTCGGGCATCGGCGCCGAGCGCGGGCCCCAGAGCCGGACGGCGCCGTCGAAACCGCCGCTGACCAGCAGCGGGATCTCCGGATCGGACAGCGGTCCGCCCCCGAGCGCGGCGCCGGCCAGCGCGGTGACCGGCCCGTGGTGCAGCCGCTCGCTCACCACCGCGCCGTCCTGGTACCAGTGCACGGCGCCGGCCGCGTCGCCGAAGGCGGGCGCGGAGTCGGCCAGCCCGCCGATCGCGGCCACCGCGCTCAGACCGCCGCCCGGACCGCCGGCCACCGCGCGGACCGCGTCCAGCGCCGCCATCAGCCCGTACCCGTCCAGCCCCGGCCGCGGTTCGGCCGGCACCACCAGCTCCGCCCGGCCCCAGGCGTCGAGCAGCACCACGGAGCCGCCGGCCGTCACGGCCAGCCCCCGCAGCGGGCGCGGGGACGGCACCACCACGGCCCCGACCCGGCGGCCGGTGGCGACGTCGAAGGTCCGCACCGCGCCGGTCGGATCGGCCACCAGCACCTGCGACAGGTACGGCCCGACCCCGGCGGTGACCGCGACGGCCGGGCCCGGCCAGTCCCGGTCGGTGCCCTCCCAGCGCGCCCAGCGTCCGGACCACGGCGCGGGCAGCTGCGCGAGGACGGCCGCGGCGGCCGCGGCGGCGGTGTCCGCGCCCAGCAGCCTGGTCCGCAGCACGGCGGCCCGGACGGCCGGGTCGGGCTCCTCGATCACGGCCGGACCGGCGGCGCGCCAGGCCCGGCCGAGCGCGTCGTCCCGCCGCTCGACGGCCGCCGTCACCGGGACGGGGCGGGCCAGCGCGTAGAGCAGCGGATCGGCGGTCAGCGGGCCGGGGTCGCCACCGGCCGCGGCCGCCGTCCAGAGCGCGGACAGCGCCTCCTCGCCGGCGGACCGCAGATCGGCACCGGCCGGCACCGCCGGCGGAGCGGCCGGCGTCCCGAGGACCGGGCCGGGCAGCGGGTACGCGCCCGCGTCGCCGCCCCGGGCCGCCGCCCACTGCGCGAACCGCTCCCGGTCCGTCCACTGCGGATCGCCGAGCTCCAGCACCGCCGGCGCGGGCACCGCGGTGAACGCCCCGGCCGCCGCGCCCCCGGTCGTCGCCTCGACCACCAGGCGCACCCCGGGCAGCCGGAGCAGCGGGTCGAGCAGCCCGGTCACCAGGCCGGCCGGGTCGTCGGCCTGGTCCAGCTCGGGGACGCAGATCAGGGTCGGGCGGTTGTCCGCCGCGATCGCCTCGATCAGCGGGCCCGGGGCGTGCGCCACCAGGTCGAGCTGGTGGCCCAGCGACCAGACGGCCGTCCGGAGGGTGGCCCCGGCGGCGGGCAGCACGGCGTGGATCCGCCGCTCGCCCGGCGCCTCGTCCGTCGTGCAGCCGCGGACCAGCCAGGCCAGCAGGTGCGACTTGCCGGCCCCGGGCGGCCCCGCCACCCGGCAGAGCCGCGGTGCCCGCATGTCGTCCAGCCAGCCGAGCAGTGCCAGTCCGGCCGCCCTGCGCCCCGCCCCCAGCGGCGGCATCCGTCGCCCGTCCCGCACCATTCCCGCTTCCCTCTCCTGGTTCCACTGCGGCCCGACCGCTCGGGCCTCCCCGCGCGGCCCGACCGCTCAGCCCTGCCGCTCGGCCAGGCTGATCATCAGCGCCTTGATCCCGCTTTCGCGCGACTCGGCCGTCTCCCCGTAGTCGAAGCCGTGGGTGAACTCCGCCTGCGGGAACTCCGCCGCCATCCAGCGCGCGCAGTAGTGCCCGGGCATCATGCACGGCTCCAGCTCGCAGTAGACCCGCACCACCTGCTCGGGCTCCACGCCCTCCGCCCGCAGGCGGTGCCAGAGCACCTCCTCGGGGTGCAGCAGGCCGGGGCCGCCGATGGCCGTCTCGATCCGCGTCCCGCCCTGCTCGTCGACCACCTCGAAGGCCGCCGAGGAGTCGACGTTCAGCGGGCGCCGCAGGTCGTCCAGCACCCGCGGCCACCAGCCCTCGCGGTCCTCGAAGGCGGCTTGGTCGGCCGCCAGCAGCCCCTGGCGCAGCTCCCGGTAGGCGGCGAAGGCCGCCTCCGGCCGGTCGGACGCGGCGACCGCCGGCAGGTACCGGTCCAGCAGCAGCAGCCCGGCCGCGAACGCCTCCACCGTCGAGGCGACCGGCAGCTCCGCCGGCTCGGACCCCAGCAGCAGCGCGCGGACGGACCGGTCCGGGGCGAAGAACAGCTCGGCCCCGCCGTCGGTGCCGATCCGCAGTTGGGCGGCCGACGCTCCGGCCTCCAGCCCGGCCCCGGCCGCGTACTCGCCCAGCGACAGCGGGTCGGACTCCTCGGCGGCCCGGAAGTACGGCCCCACCTGGAGCGGCAGTCCGGGGTCGCGCAGCGGCCCGGCGGGCGCGACCGACAGGCTGCGCAGCCCCCGCGGCCCGAAGTGCGCCGTAAGCGCCGCCGTCAGCTCGTCGTCCATGTCCGCACCGGCCCTCTCACGTCGTCTGGTAGAAGTCGAGGAAGGAGTTCCAGAACTCCGCCTCGCTGCCGAACGGCAGATCGTCCCAGCGGCCCATGCCCTCCCGGATGTACTCCTCGGCATCGGCCCAGTCGTACGGCGTCGGCCGTTCCTCGGGCCGCGGCCGCTCGATGGCGATCTTGTACACCAGGTACGCCAGCGAGGAGATGTCACGGTGGATCAGCTGGTACTCCTCGTCGGCGTCCGGGTCGCAGACCCAGATCGTCCCGTCGTCGAGGTTGACGAACACGAACGCGCTGGACAACTCGCCCAACTGGCGCAGCGTGCCGTGCTCGGTCTCCACCAGCGAATCGGTCAGCGGCCGGGCGAACGCCCAGTCCGGGTTCTCGGGCCGCCGGTCCGCGAGCTCCTCCAGCAACCGGAACAGCCCGTTGGAGAACGGCACCCCGATCTCCGTCACGAAGCGGGCGCCGTCCCCGTCCGGCCAGATCCGGGCCGCCTCGTCGGGCTTGAACCTCAACAGGTCGCCGGGCGCGGCCTCGGCGACGACCCGGGGCCAGTCGATCCCTACCAGCACCGGTCATCCGTCCTCTCGGTCCGCCCGCCAACTGCCCTACTGTCCATGCTTCGCCTTCTTCGCCACGTGCTTCGTCTCGTGGGCCGCCTTGTCCTGCTGCCCCTGCGCGTCGAAGTCCTTCGTGCCCATCGTGCCACCATGCTGGCCCGCGGTGTGATCCTGGTGGAGCTGGTCCAGGTACGCCCGGTGGCCCCAGTCCCGGTTCTTCGTGGGGACCTTGCTGTCGTACTCCACGCCGTAGTTCACGTCGAGGTCGGGGTTCTTGGGCTGGAAGTGCCGGCCGAGCCAGCGCTCGCAGTTCTCGTTGGCCTGACAGGGGGCCCGCTCGGTGTACAACTCGGAGACGTGGTCCTCCCGGCCGCCGAGCAGCGGTTTGCCGATGGACCGTTCGGAGTGGCTCCGGTCACCGCTGCGGCCGACCAGGATGATCTCGTCGCCGTCCGGGTGCTTGTAGCGGAGCGCCGCGTAGTTCTTGCCGCCGTAGTCGCCCTGGGCCCGGCGGGCCTCCTCGACGGCCCGGGAGAGCGGGGTCGGAGCGTCGATCCGGCTGCTCGGGACCTTCTCGTCCTTCTTGGGGTTCCCGTCCTCGTCCTTGTCGGACTTCTTGTACTTCTTCGCGTGGTACTTGTCCTTGAGGTCGTCCGGGGACGGGTCCTTGACCTTCTCCGAAGCCCCGTCCAGCAGGGTCTTCAGGGACTTGTCGCTCCCGTCGACGTCGACGAACTTGCCGTCCTTGATCTCCTGGACCCGGCCGTCGTCGTGGACGTAGTACTTCCGGGGCGGCGTCTTCGGCCCGTCGCCGCCGCTGCTGCCCGCCTTCGGCGGCGGCGCGGCCTTGTCCTTGTTCTTCTCGTCGAAGGTGTGGGCGTTGCCGGAGTCGTTGTCCTTGTGGTGCTTGGCGGCCTTCGACAGGTTGTCGCCGGCCTGCTTGTACATCTTCTTGGCGGCCTTGCCCATGTCGTCGGCGAGCGCCTTGCCGAGCTTCTGGGCGCCCTTCTCCAGGGCCTTGACGATCGGGTCCGTCACGCGAAACTCACCCCCGCGACCCGGCTGCTGAAGACCTGCGCGTGCTGGGCCACCTTCTCGGCCTGTTCGTGCAGGGCCTTGGCGTGCGCCTCCACCGCGTCAGGGTTGATCTTGAACTGGGTGCCCCCCGACCCGCCACCGCCGCTCAGCGCGGCCTCGGCGGCCTCGAACACCAACCCGGCCACCGCCCCGGAGACGATCTCCACCAGCGGGGTGATCGCCGCCTCGATCACCTCGGAGACGATGTGGTCCTCCAACTGGTGCGCCAGGTAGGACATCAGCTTGCGCCCGGCCTGCTGGATCGCGATCACCCCGGCCTCCGCCAGGCCGAAGGTCGCCACCGCGGCGGCCTGGGCGGCGACGAAGGAGGCGGCCAGCACGATGAGCTCGCCGAGCGCCTCCAGCTTCATCGCCACGATCACGTCGGCGGCGGTGTCCAGCGCCTTCGCCACCACGTGGGCCGCCTGGACGACCTCGTTGAAGTGCTTGTCGGACATCAGCGCCCACTTGGCGATGAGCGCCTCGTAGGACGCCCCCTCGTACGCCCCGCCGAGCTGATGGACCGTCGCCGTCGAGTCCGCGTGCAGGTCTTCGAGGCCCTTCGCGAACTCCTTGACGTGCTCCCCGAATTCACGGACCTTGTCCTCGTTGACCGAGGGCCAGTGGATGCCGATGAAGTCCAGGAGCGTCGCTACCTCGCTCGGCAGCTCGATCGCCATTGGAGAACCCCCCGGTTAACAACAATCCTTCGATATCGTCGAAAGTTTATACATCCCGCATCCCACCGACAGTGGCGGAAACGTCCTGATTCTGTAGCGATCCACCCGGCTCCACGGCGCACGGCGCCGGACACGAGCCCCCCGCACCACCGGCCGCGCCCTCCGTGACTCCCGGTGCGATGCTGGTTCTGGGGCCCGATCCACGCGGGCCCCGGCACCACCCCTCAGTAGAAGGGCCGACCAGAAATGACCGACGTCGCCGCCGAGCAGGCCGAGCAGAACGACACCGGCTTCGCCCGCCTCGCCATGGTCACCATCGACTGCGCCGACCCGGTCGCGCTGGCCGCCTTCTACGGTGAGCTGCTCGGGTGGGAGACCAGGCACGTGGACGAGCGCTTCGCCATCCTGGACAACCCCGAGGGCGGCAGCCCGCTCGGGTTCGGACGGGTCTCCGGGTACCGCCAGGAGCCGTGGACCGAACCCGACGGCAGCAAGCACTTCCACCTGGACTTCTACGTCGACGACCTGGAGGAGGCCACCGCCCGGGCACTCGCGCTCGGGGCCACCGAGCCGCAGTTCCAGCACGGCCGCACGCTCAGGGTGCTGATCGACCCGGCCGGCCACCCCTTCGGCCTAGCCCCCCTGGAGTGACCGCGCCCCGGCGGCCGGACGCCGGCGCCGCGGCGGGCCCGGACGGCACATGCGCAGGGCCCGTGTGCGTGCGCAGGCGGCGTCAGGGCTTGGTGGCGAGATCTTGCCGATCACGTGAAGGACGGCTCTGACCTGCGGTTTCACCAAATGATCGAACATTGTGCGACTCACCGGTAGTGGCTACTGTCCCCCGTTGTCAGGGGCACCACACGCCAGGCTTCCCCCGGGCAGGACCACGACGCCGCACGTGCCGCGTCCCGGCACTGCCGCCATCCATGACCGGCCGTTCCCGGCCGACGAGTCCGCCCGATCCTGGCGTCCGTCCTCCCCCAATCCGTCCAGGAGTTCCTCGTGGGTGAGATCCACCATGCCGACCTCGGCTGGGTGACGCCGGCGGTTTCGTACTTCGTCGCCTGTCTGGGCGCCTTCGTCGCCCTGCGCAGCGCCCGCTGGGCCCTGGTCTCGTCGGGCCGCACCCGGACGTACTGGCTGCTGTTCGCGTCGACGTCGCTCGGCGCGGGCATCTGGTCGATGCACTTCATCGCGATGCTCGGCTTCTCCGTCACCGGGGCCGAGATCACCTACCGCCCGGGCCTGACCGTGCTCAGCCTGCTCGTCGCGATCGCGGTGGTCGGGCTCGGCATCTTCACCGTCGGCTACAGCCGCCACCCCCGCACCGCGCTGCTCGCGGGCGGTCTCACCACCGGCCTCGGGGTGGCCGCGATGCACTACCTCGGCATGGCCGCGATGGTCCTGCCCGGCCACCTCGGCTACGACCACACCACGGTGGGGCTCTCGGTCGCCATCGCGATCTTCGCGGCGACGGCCGCGCTCTGGGCCGCGCTGAACATCAAGGGCACCGTCGCCGTCCTGGCCGCCGCCCCGGTGATGGGCGTCGCGGTGTGCGCCATGCACTACACCGGGATGGCGGCGGTCTCCGTCCGGCTCGACGCCGAACAGGGCACCCAGGGCGGTGTGATGGCGCTCCAGTTCATCTTCCCGCTGGTGGTCGGGCTGGGCTGCTACATCTTCTTCGGCTCGCTGGCCTTCGCGGTCTCGCCGAGCCGGAGCACCCTCAACGCGCAGCCGGTGCTGATCGGCCGGGCCGCCCCGCTGGCCGGCCGCGGGCGCTGAGCGCCCGGTCCGGTGGGGGCGCCGGCCCCGGCGCGACGCCCCCACCGGACCGTCCTCGTTCCGGACCGTCCTCGGTCCGGCCGGTCCCACTCCGGCCGATCGCTACTCCGGCCGGTCGCACTGCGGCCGCCCGCTAATCCGGTCGGCCGAGCAGTCCCGTCAGGTGCTCCGGCGTCGCCACCGGGCAGACCTTGTGCACGAAGTCGCGCCGCAGCCGGTGGTAGGGCTCGCCCTCCCGGTAGAAGTTGCGGTGCATCCGCCGCAGCTCCTCCGTCCGGTGGTCGGCCAGCGGCCGCGCCTCCTCGTCCTCGGCCCGGCGGCGCTTCTTCTCCACCAGCCGGCCGGTCAGCTCCGGCGAGCCGGCCAGCGCGGCCGCCTCCCGCTCGACCCAGCCCCGGAACTCGGCCGCGCCGCCGCCCGCCGTCCGGTCCACCAGGCCGAGCCGCTCGGCCCGGGCGGCGCCCACCGGCAGCGTCTGCGTGGTCAGCTGCTCCGCCTGCTCGGCGCCGACCCGCCGGGGCAGCGTGTACGTCCAGTACTCGGACCCGTAGAGGCCCATCAGCCGGTAGTGCGGGTTGAGCACGGCCGACTCGCGGCACCAGACCTCGTCGGCGGCGATCGCCAGCATCAGGCCGCCGGCGGCCGCGTTCCCGGCCAGCGCCGCGACGGTGAGCTTGTCGGTGGTGGTCAGCACGGCCTCGACCAGGTCGTCCATCGCGTTGATGTTCTCCCAGGACTCCAGCGCCGGGAACGACGCCCCCTCGATCACGTTGAGGTGGATGCCGTTGGAGAAGAAGTCCCGGGCCGCGCCGAGCACCAGCACCGAGGTCGGCCGGTCGGCCGCCTCCCGGTAGGCGGCCAGCAGCCGGCGGCACTGCTCGGTGCTCATCGCCCCGCCGGCGAAGGAGAATTCGAGGAAACCGACGTCCTCCCGCTCGTGGTAGCGGATCTCCGCCCAGGTGTCCCGCCCGGCCGCCGAGGCCGGGGTGACCGGCACCTCGCGGACCCGGTGGAGGTGGTCGGCGAGCACCGTCGCGGCCGGCAGCTTGAAGGTGGCCGGCCCGCCGGGCGTCCGCCGCGGGCGCAGCTGCGGGATCCAGACCGCGCCGTCCGTGGTGGCCCGGCAGATCGCGCCGTCCCGCTGGGCGATCACCGCGCCGGGCCGGGCGCCGCGCAGCTCGTCCTCGGGGTGGCCGCCGTGCAGGAAGTACTCGCGCCCGTACAGCTCGTCGAGCACGCCCGGCTGGGAGTCGCCCGCGCGCAGCTTGCGCAGCACGGTGGCGGTGTCGTCGGCCTCCCAGTCGATCCGGCGGGCCTCCTGCTTGAGGAAGGGCCGCAGCCGGCCGCCCACGTCCGGCCGGTCGTAGTCGAGCGGTTCGGGCGTGAACAGCCCGCCCTCGAAGCGGCTCACCGCGAGCAGCACCGCCTCCACGGCGGCGTCCGCGACCTCGCCCCGGTACAGCTCGCTCTTGCCGCAGGCCCGCACCGGGAAGTCCACGGACGCCCAGATGTCCCCGGCGTCCATCTCCTCCACCGCCTGGAGGACGGTCACCCCCCAGCGTTCGGCGCCCTCGGTGATCGCCCAGTCGAGCGAGGAGGGACCCCGGTCGCCCTTCGGGCCGGGGTGCACGATCAGGACGGTCCGGGTCGACCAGACGTCCCTCGGGATCGCCTTGGTGAGCATCGGGCAGATGATCAGCTCGGGGTCGGTCCGGGCCACGGCGGCCCGGACCGGCTCGTCGCCGAGCGCGAGCTGTACGGCCACCTCGTGACCGCACTCGCGGAGTTCGGTGTGGACGCGCTGGGTCAGGCTGTTGAACGCGGTGGCGATCAGAAGAACGCGCAAAGGGGGCCTCCGGGCAGTGACTGACGTCGTGCGCGGAGGCGATGAAACCAGGGCATGGACACGTAACGATTACGGACGGCGCTTCTCCGGCCGACCCTCACCCACCTCGCACACCTGTGCCGACAGCACCCCGTACATTTCGCCCGATCTCCTCACGACCTCCCGATTCCACACCGGGTCGGCCGCTCACCGGGGGAAGGCGCGCCGGGCCCGCCAGGTGGTGTGCTCGCGCGAGACGGCGTCCTCCGCCTCGGCGGCCAGCCGGGCCCAGCGGGCCTCGGCGTCCGGGGCCTTCAGATCGAGGTCGGAGAGCTGGTTCCCGACGTTCTCCAGCTCGCGCGCGGCCAGCTGGTACGCGGCGGCCAGCGGGCGCAGCTGCTTCAGCTGGGTCCAGGCGATCACCGCGGCGGCCGCCGCCGAGCTGGCCCCGAAGACGTGCACCGGCAGCGCGCCGACCGCCTGCGCGATCGCCGCCGCCGCCCCGATGATGATGAGCGCGGCGATCCCCAGCCCCCAGGAGACCGCCTGCGTCTCGCACGCCTCGGCCCGCGAGCGGTACCAGGTGCGCTGCCCCTCGACCCGGGTGCGCAGGTAGAACGTCCGCCGCGCGACCAGGCTCTCGGCGCGCACCCGGCGCATCTCCGGGGTGATCTCCACGGTGGTGTCCGGCGGCACGATCTCCGGGTCCTCGAAGGCGTGCAGCACGTCCTCCATCTGGAGCAGGTAGCCGCGGTCCACCTCCGCCGACTCCGCCTCGCCGTCGAACGGCCGGGCCCGCATCGAGTACTTCCAGGCGAGCGTCTTGACCGACTCGGCCGCCGCCCGGGCCTCGTACCACCGCCCCTGCGGGTTGCTGCGGCGCAGCCGTGACCAGAAGTAGCCGGCCACCAGGAACGCCACCACCGAGAAGAGCGGCGTGATGTCGCTGTCCCCCCGGTGCTCGGGCCCCGGCAGCGAGCCGACCACCGCGGCGATCACGAGCATCCCGATCAGCCCCCGGTACCAGCGCAGTGTCTCGCGCTGACCGTCCAGCGAGGCCTGGTCCGCCGTCCGGAACAGCTCCGGCAGCAGCCTCGCCTCGTCTCCCCCGGGCGGGTCCTGTTGCACCATCGGTAGAGCCCCCTCCCCGTCTCCCGTCCAGGCAGTATGCCCAACGCCAACTGCCCTACACAGTGCCATTTTTGGCAGGTCCGTCAGGTCGGTCATTGATCGCACGTCAGGTAACCGATATAACAGGTTACATGCCTCTGCACTGGAAGCTCGTCATCGACTGCGCCGACCCCCACCGCCAGGCCGCCTTCTGGGCCGCCGCCCTCGACTACACCGTCGAGGACCACAGCGCCCTGATCGCCCGCCTGCTCGCGGCCGGCGCCGTGACCCCCGACCTCGTCACGGAGACCGACGGCCGCGCCGCCTGGCGCACCCTGGCCGGCGTCCGCCACCCCGACGAGCCCTTCGACCCGGTCAGCGGCACCGGCCTCGGCCGCCGCCTGCTCTTCCAGCAGGTCCCCGAGGCGAAGACCGCCAAGAACCGCCTCCACCTCGACCTCCACCCCGGCCCCGACGCCCGCGGCGCCACCGTGGAGCGACTGGAGGCCCTCGGCGCCACCGTCCTGCGCGCGGTCGACGAGCCCGGCGGCTCCTGGACGGTCATGCAAGACCCGGAGGGCAACGAGTTCTGCGTCCACTAGGGAGTGCCCCGGCCCCCGCGAACGCACCGGGCCCCTCCCCGCACGAAGCGGGGAGGGGCCCGGCGGGCACCACGGCTCAGAGCAGGCCGAGGGCCGGCATCAGGTAGTAGAAGGCGAAGACGGCCGAGACCGCGTACATCGCGATCGGCACCTCGCGGCCGCGCCCGGCGGCGAGCCGCAGGACGCAGAAGGCGATGAAGCCGAAGCCGATGCCGTTGGTGATGGAGTACGTGAACGGCATCATCACGATGGTCAGGAAGGCCGGGATCGCGATCGTGTAGTCGGCCCAGTCGATCTCCTTGATCGAGTTGGCCAGGATCAGGAAGCCGACGGTGACCAGGGCCGGGGTGGCGGCCTGGGCGGGGACCATGGTGGCGAGCGGGGTGAGGAAGAGCGCGACCACGAAGAAGGCGCCGGTCACGATCGAGGCGAAGCCGGTGCGGGCGCCCTCGCCGACGCCGGCCGTGGACTCCACGAAGCAGGTGTTGGCGGAGGAGGAGGTCGCGCCGCCGGCGGCGGTGGCGATGCCGTCCACCATCAGGATCCGGTTGATGCCGGGCAGGTCGCCCTTGGCGTCCAGCAGGTGGGCCTCGTCGGCGACGCCGAGGATGGTGCCCATCGCGTCGAAGAAGCAGGACATCAGGACGGTGAAGACGAAGAGGACGCCGGTGAGGACACCGACCTTCTCGAAGCCGCCGAACAGGCTGACCTTGCCGACCAGGCCGAAGTCGGGCGCCGCCACCGGGTTGCCGGGCCAGCTGGGGACGGTGAGCCCCCAGCTGGTGGCCGGGATGTCGGCGACCTTGTCGATCACCACGGCGAGGCCGGTCATCACGACGATGGAGACCAGGATCGCGCCGGGCACCTTGCGGACCACCAGCACCAGGGTGAGCAGCAGGCCGAGCACGAAGACCAGCACCGGCCAGCCGAGCAGGTGGCCGTTGCCGCCGAGCTGGAGCGGGACGGTGGTGTGGGCGGCGTCCGGGATGCGGCTGACGAAGCCGGAGTCGACCAGGCCGACCAGGCTGATGAAGAGGCCGATGCCGATCGCGATCGCCTTGCGCAGGCCGAGCGGGACGGCGTTCATGACGCGCTCGCGCAGACCGGTGGCGACCAGGATCATGATCGCGAAACCGGCCAGCACCACCATGCCCATGGCGTCCGGCCAGGTCATCTTGGGCGCGAGCTGCAGCGCGACGATGGTGTTGACGCCCAGGCCGGCGGCGAGGCCGATCGGGACGTTGCCGATCACGCCCATCAGCAGGGTGGTGAGACCCGCGGTGAGCGCGGTCGCGGTGACCAGCTGGGCGCTGTCCAGGTGGGCGCCGGTCATGTCCGTGGCACTGGCCAGGATGATCGGGTTGAGCACCAGGATGTACGCCATGGTGAAGAAGGTGGCGATGCCACCGCGGATCTCGCGCGGCAGGGTGGAGCCGCGCTCGGAGATCCGGAAGTAGCGGTCCAGCGCGCCGGCGGGGGGCTTCGGCGCGTTGGAGGCGGGCTCGGGCGACTCGGTGGTCGGCTGGGCCACAGGCATGCGTGCGTCCTCTGGTGGGGGCTGAGGAGGGGGACACCCGGAGCGACGGTGGTGGCCGGGCGGGCCCGGTGGGACGGGCACGAACACAGGCGTCCTGGGCATGGCGCGGCCAACCGGAATCACAAGTATGAGTTGCCAAATCGCACACGCGCTATCTTCGCGCGTAGAACGATCACGCCCGAGGAACCGCGGGGTGGCCGCCGCCCCGGGCGCGCCCCGACCGCCGCGGCGATGCCGGGGCCACCCGCCGAAGGTGTCCGGGACCGGCCCGCGTGGTGGCGGACAACCGCACCCCGCCCCGTAGGCTAGGCCTCATGCCGAAGAGCCCGCTGCACCCCTCGCCCCCGCCCTTGGAGGCCAACGACGTCGCCATCGTCGGCGGTGGCACGGTGCTGTGGTTCGTCGCCTTCCTGGCCCTGCTCCCCTTCCAGGGCACCCTCTCCGACCACGGCCACGGCAGCTGGCCGTGGATCTGCCTGTCCGGCGCCGGCCTCGGCCTGATCGGCCTCTGGTACTGCCGCGCCCGCCGGGACGCCATCGCCCGCGACCGGGCCGCCGCGGCCGCGGCGCAGGCCGCCGCCGGTGACGGCGGCGACCCGGCCACCCAGTCGGACTGAATAGTCCTTTAGTAGCACGCATCGGACATAAGGCGCCCGTAGAGTCGGTGCCATGACGCACCCTGTGCAGCCTGCCGAAGAGACGCCCGGGGACCGGCACGACGGCGCCCACCCGCTCGGCCTGCTGCCCGGCCGGCGCGGCGGACTGAGCACCGCGGAGGTCGCCGAACGGGTCGCCCGCGGCGACGTCAACGACGTGCCGGTGCGGTCCAGCCGCTCCACCCGGGAGATCGTCCGGGCCAACGTCTTCACCCGGTTCAACGCGATCATCGGCGTGATGTTCGGCATCATCCTGGTCGTCGGACCGATCCAGGACGGACTGTTCGGCCTGGTCATCGTGGCGAACACGGCGATCGGCATCATCCAGGAGATGCGCGCCAAGAAGACCCTGGACAGCCTCGCGCTGATCGGCGAGGCCAGACCGCAGGTCCGCCGGGACGGCGCCGTCCAGCAGATCGCCACCGGCGAGATCGTGCTGGACGACACCGTGCTGCTCGGCACCGGCGACAAGGTGATCGTCGACGGCGAGGTCACCGAGGCGGACGGTCTGGAGATCGACGAATCGCTGCTCACCGGCGAGCCCGACTCGGTCCTGAAGCAGCCGGGCGACCAGGTGATGTCCGGCAGCTTCGTGGTGGCCGGCGCGGGCGCGTTCACCGCCACCAAGGTCGGCCGGGAGGCCTACGCGGCGCAGCTGGCCGAGGAGGCCAGCCGGTTCTCCCTGGTCAAGTCGGAGCTGCGCAGCGGCATCGACAGCATCCTGCGGTTCATCACCTGGCTGCTGATCCCCACCGCGATCGGTCTGATCATCAGCCAGCTCGCGGTGGAGGGACGGGACTGGAGGGAGGCCGTCCGGCGGATGATCGCCGGCATCGTGCCGATGGTCCCCGAGGGCCTGGTGCTGCTGACCTCGGTCGCCTTCGCGATCGGGGTGGTCCGGCTGGGCCGCAAGCAGTGCCTGGTGCAGGAGCTGCCCGCGATCGAGGGCCTGGCCCGGGTGGACACCGTCTGCCTGGACAAGACCGGCACCCTCACCGAGGGCGGCATGGACGTCGTCGAGCTGCGGACCCTGCCGCCGGGGCCGGAGGCCGACGGCCGGCCGAGGGCGGACGCGCCGCCGGGCCGGCCGGTCCTCTCCGACCCGGAGGTCGTCAAGCAGGCGCTCGGGGTGATGGCCGGCGCCGACACCCGCCCCAATCCCTCCATGCAGGCCGTCATCGACGCGTACGGCAGGGGCGACACGGAGCACGGCAACGGCGGCGGCTGGCGGGTGATCGAGGCGATGCCCTTCTCCTCCGCCCGCAAGTGGAGCGGTGTGCAGCTGCTGGAACCGCAGGGGGGCGAGGCCAGCTGGCTGCTGGGCGCCCCGGACGTGCTGCTGCCCGCCGGCCACCCGGCCCTCACCGAGGTGGACGAACTGGGCACCAAGGGGCTGCGGGTGCTGCTGCTCGGCCGCACGCCCGTCCCGCTGGACTCCCCGGACCCGGCCGCCGACCTCCAGCCGCTCGCCCTGGTGGTGCTCCAGCAGCGGCTGCGCGAGGACGCCGCCGACACCCTGCGCTACTTCGAGGGGCAGCGCGTCCGGGCCAAGGTGATCTCCGGCGACGCCGCCGTCTCGGTCGGCGCGGTCGCCTCGCACCTGGGCCTGCCCGGCGCCGACCACCCGCTGGACGCCCGCACCCTGCCGACCGATCCGCAGGAGCTCGCCGACACCGCCGACCGGACCAGCGTCTTCGGCCGGGTGACCCCGCAGCAGAAGCGCGACCTGGTCGGCGCGCTGCAGTCGCGCGGGCACACCGTGGCGATGACCGGCGACGGCGTCAACGACGTGCTGGCGCTCAAGGACGCCGACATCGGCGTGGCGATGGGCACCGGCAGCGACGCCACCCGGGCGGTCGCGCAGATCGTGCTGCTGAACGACTCCTTCGCCACCCTGCCGTCGGTGGTCGCCGAGGGCCGCCGGGTGATCGGCAACATCGAGCGGGTGGCCGGGCTCTTCCTGGTGAAGACGGTCTACTCGGTCCTGCTCGCCCTCCTGGTGATCTTCACCCACTCGCCGTACCCGTTCCTGCCCCGGCACTCGACGGTGCTCTCCACCCTCACCATCGGGATCCCGGCCTTCTTCCTGGCGCTGGCGCCCAACAACGAACGGGCCAGGACCGGCTTCGTCCGCCGGGTGCTGCGGATGGCCGTGCCGGGCGGGATCATCGCCGGCACGGCCACCTTCACCGCGTACGCGCTGGCCCGGGCCGACCACGCCACGGACCTGAAGTCCGACACCAGCGTGGCGACGCTGACGCTGTTCCTGGTGGCGTTGTGGGTGCTGGCGATCGTGGCCCGGCCGTACAACTGGTGGCGGCTGCTGCTGATCGCGACGATGGGCGGGGCGTTCACGCTGGTGCTGACGGTGCCGTGGCTGTCCGACTTCTTCCAGCTCTCGCTCTCCGGCACCCGGGACCCGTGGATCGGTGTCGGCATCGCCCTGGTGGCCGGACTCCTGCTGGAGGTCTCCTGGCGGATCATGCGGCGGAAGGCGGATGATTGACCCCGAAGGGGGGTCCTGAATGGCGCGCAGGGGTGGGGACTTGGAGGCGTTCACCGCCTTCCTGGGGGGAATGCTGGCGGCCGGGGCGGCCGGGCTCGCCCTGGTCGGCGCCGATGCCCTGATCGAACCGGGGCCGTGGCTGCGCAAGGCCGCGCCGGTGGTGGTCGCGGTGCTCTGGCTGACCGTCACGGTCGGCCTCTACCGGTGGCTGGGCGCGGCCGCCCGGACCGGCTGGACCGGAGCACGGTCGCCCGGGCCCGGCTCCCGCCCCGCCGGCCGGGACGGGCACCGGGCGGGCCACCCGCGCCCGGCCGGAGCCGACCGGGCGCCGGCCCGCCGCCCCGGCCGCGGGCCCGCCAGCCCGGTCAGCCCTCGAAGTCCCGGGCGGCCGAGAGCTCGTAGGCGCGGTCCGGCTCGGTGAGCGCGGCCAGCACCTCGAACCGGCGGTGCCACTGCCCGACCGACCAGGCGAGACCGGCCGCCAGACCCTCCGGGGTCGCGGCGTGCAGCAGCCCCGGCACCGGCGGCAGCTCGAACTCGTCGTCCTCGTCCGCGGCTTCGGCGGTGTCCGGGTCGTAGGGCGCCTCCGGGGCGTCCGCCGCGGTGTCCCACCGCCAGTCCACGGCGGCCTCCTCGCCGTCCGGGCCGACCACCAGCAGCTCCTCGTGCTCCTCGTAGGCGACCGGGCAGCCGGGCAGCAGCTCGCGGACCACGGCGGGCACCCGGTGCAGCTGCCCCTCGGAGAGCACCCGACCGCCGGCCACCTCGCTGGCCAGCGAGACGTGCAGGCGCTCGGCGAGGTCGGCGGCCAGCGCCGGGGCGACCGGCAGCAGCGGGTACGGGTGGAGCAGCTGGACGAGGTCCGGGGCGTCGGCGACGACCGCCTCGGTGGCGTCCACCAGCACCGTGTGCGCGGGCCGGCGGCCGGTCTCCCGGTCCAGCGGCGGCAGCGCCCGGACGACGTCCAGCGGCTCGATCCGGTCCGCCGCCACCCGGGCCAACGCGCTGTGGATGCCGTGCAGTTGACGGTGCCCGACGACGGAGGCCGGGTCGGTGAGCCGGTCCAGCAGCTCGTCCGGCCCGTGCGGTTCGGCCAGCAACGCGGTCAGCGTGGTGCGCACCCCGAGCGCGTGCAGGAACTGCTCGTCCAGCGTCGTCCGGGCCTCCTCGAAGAGGCCGCGCAGCAGCGGGTCGGCCCCTGCCGCCCGCAGCCCGGCCGGCTCGCGGCCGTCCAGCACCGGGTGGTCGCGCAGCCACCACGCGGTGTACGGCGGCAGGTCCGCGTACGAGCCGTCGGGCAGCAGGGTGCGGACGGGGTTGACCACGGCCTCCCGGTACGGCGGGCGGGCGAGGGCGGCGAGCGCCTGCGGCCACGCGTCGTCGTCCACCAGGTCGAGGTCGCGGACGACCAGCAGTTCGGCCGCGACCGGCGGGACACCGACCGGGTCGGCGTCGTCGGCGTGCAGTGCCTCCAGGGCGTCCTCGGCCCACTCGGCGAGGCCGTCGGGCGCCTCGTCCAGCAGCCCGGTGGGGTGGCCGCCGGCCGCGCGGTCGGCGGGGGCGGTCGGGTCGAGCCGCTCCAGGTCGTCCGGGTCGAGCACCACGTCCTCGGCGCGGACCAGCACGAAGTCGGCCAACACCCCGACAGCGGTCAGGACTTCGGGGCCCCAGCGGTCCAGCAGCTCGTCGTCGATCCAGCCGGCGTCCTCCTCCCGGGCCAGTGCGGCGAACGGGCTGTCCGGCAGGATCAGCTCACCCGCGCGGGCCGGCTCGCCCTCGTCGTCCAGCAGCGCCAGCCGGGCCAGCCACGGGTGCTCGCCGACCGCCGGAGCCGCTGCCTTGACCAGGGCGAGCACGGACTCGGCGACGTCGGTGGCGGCGTCCAGGTCGTCCTCGGCCAGCTCGTAGGAGCGGGCCACGGCGGCCCGCACCTCGGGAGTGTCCAGCACCCCGGCCGGGGTGGCGGTGCCGGCGCCGAGCTTGGCCAGCAGCGGGTGCGCCGCCTCCGGGTGGGCCAGCCGCAGGTCGAGCAGGGCCAGCGCGCCGGCCAGCGCCTCGGGGTAGCCGGGGAAGGCCGCCCAGTCGGCGTCCTCCGAGGGCAGCAGGACCCGGCGCGGACCGGTGACCGTCCGGCCGTCGGCGAGCGGCACCGGCAGCGCGCCGAGCGCCTCCGGGTCGGCCGCGCCGAGCGCCGCGTAGAGGTTGCGCCACCAGGCGGGCTCGCGGTCCAGGCCGCCGAGCTGGTCGACCACGTCGGCCAGCGGCACCCGGCGCACGTTCAGCACCCGCAGCTCGGTGCGGCGCTCCAGGCCGGCCGGCAGCAGGCCGGGGAAGATCGGGGCCAGCGCCTCGACGACCGAGTGGTCCGCGCCCTCCAGCACCGTGGCGTCCCGGGGCCGCAGCGCGGGCGTGCCCTCCTCGACCGGTGCGGTGTGCGGCAGGAACGGCGTGCCGGGCAGCCGGGCGAGGATGCCGGCCCGCAGCGCGTTGTCCAGCGCGCCCTGGCCGAGCGGGCCGGGGACGAGCCCGAGCGAGCCGAGGTCGCCGCCGCGGGCGCGCAGCAGGTCGGCGTAGCTGTCGGCGGCGCGCTCGGTGACGAAGTCGGCGAGCGGGCCGGGGGCGACGTGCCGGCGGGTGGAGTCCAGCGGGTAGGAGGCGATCAGCAGCGCGGGCAGGCCGAGCGGTTCGTCGCTGGGGGTGGGCGCGTGCAGCACCGGGGCGATCCCGGTCGGCTGCGGGCTGCCGTCGGCGGCGACCGGGACGGCCCAGGTCACCGTCCAGTGCGGACGGGCGCGCTCCTCGGTGGGGCGGTCGGCGAGCAGCGCGGCGTCCAGGGCGCCGGAGGCGCCGGCGGTCTGCCAGACGGTCTGCCGCAGCCGGCCGCCGGCGTCGTCGGTGACGGTCACCTCGGCGACGCCGTCGGGGCGCGCCTCGGTGGCACCGCGGGTGAGGGTGCGGGTGCCCTCCTCGGTCTCCACCACGATCTCGGCGAGCCCGGGCAGGGTGAGCAGCAGGGCGTCGTCGATCCCGGCCAGCAGCCGGCGGGTGAGGTCCTCGGCCGCGGCGTCGCGCAGCGGCAGGACGACCACCGTGTCGTACCCGGCCGGGGCCGGGCCCTCGGCCGAGAACGGCAGCCGCAGCAGCGGCACGTGGCCGTCGCGGCGGCGCAGCTCCTCGCCGAGCGCCGGCTGCGCCTCGGCCAGCGCGCGGGCCTCGCCGAGCGACCAGCGCACGCCGCCGGCGTGACCCAGCACGGCGGGCTCGTCGGTGACGGCGAGGACGGCGGCGAAGCCGACACCGAACCGGCCGACGGTGGGCTGCTCGTCGGCGCGCTTGGAGGAGGCGCGCAGGGTGGAGAGCGACTCGACGGCGGCCGCGTCCAGTGGCGCACCGGTGTTGGCGGCGGCCAGCACACCGTCCGCCAGGGTCAGCCGCAGCCGGCCCGGGGCACCGCCCGCGCGGGCCGCCGCGTCGGCCGCGTTCTGCGCCAACTCGACGACCAGCCGGTCACGGTAGCCGCCGAGGGCGAGCTCCTCCTCGGCGTTGGCGTCCTCCCGGAACCGGGCCGGGGAGGCGGCCCAGGCGTCCAGCACCCGGCGGCGCAGGACGGCGCTGCCGAAGGGGTCCGCGTGGTGCTCGTCCGTGCCGCTGCCGATGATCCGAGGTTCCACTGGAACTGCCACCCTCCGCCGCCCTGTACTTCGTACGGGGGGCATTCTCCCCCGCCCGGGCACCCCCTGCGGACCGGGCCCGGGCCGTGGCGCCGTTCCGCCCGGTGGGGGCGGTTCCGGGCCGCTGCCGGGCCCGGCCCGGGAACAGCCGGGCTCGGGAACGCGGCCCGGCTCAGGAGCCACCGGACTCAGGAGTGGCCGGACTCAGGAGCCACCGTGCTCAGGAGTGGCCGAGCTCCTCGGCCGGGGCGTCGGGCTCCACCGAACCAGAGGTGCGGTCGGGGTGCAGCTGGAGCGGCTCGACCACCAGCTCGTCCAGGATCAGCTCGGACGGCGCCGGCGGGGCCGGGATGACGGCCGCCTCGGAGTGCCCGCCGCAGCCGTACGCGAAGGAGACGATCTGACCGTCGGCCGGGCCGAACTCGTTGCCGCAGACGCCGAAGGCCTGACCGAGCGAGCCGCCGATCGGGACGAGGAAGCCGCAGCTCGCGCAGGAGGCCGGCGCGGCCTGTGCCATCGGGGTCTGCGGGCCGTGCGCCTTCTCCCAGCGGTCGGCGGCCAGGTGCAACCCGAGCCGGGAGAGCACCCGGCTGCGGCCCAGGCCGAGCTCCTCGGCGAGGGCGCCGATCTGGGCGCGGGCCGGGGCCGGCTGGACCGACGGGTCGGAGACGACCACGTCCTCCTCGGCCAGCGCCACCACGGAGTTCGGGGCCGGCTCGTCCTCGCCGGTCCAGCCCGGCTCCAGGCGCAGGTCGTCGGCGTCGGTGGGCAGCAGGTCCCCGGGGCCCATGTCGCCGGGGCGCAGCCGCTCGCTCCACGGCACCCACTGCGGGGCCAGCACGGCGTCGTCGCCCGGCAGCAGCACGACCTCGTCCAGGGTCACGTTCTTGGCGCGGGGGGCGCGGGCCACGGTGACCGCCCAGTGCCAGCCCCGGTATGCCGCGTCCAGGCACTCGAAGGTGTGGGTGACGACGCGGTCGGCATCCGCCTGGACGCCGAGGTGCGCCCCTACGGTCTCTGCTCCGACGGCCTCGTCCGCTGCCTGCCGGGCGAGTTCGACGGCCTCGGCACAGAGCCGATCGGGGGTACGGCTTCGCATCGCAGCACTCACGGCGTCGATTCTCTCCCAGTTCTTCTGTTGCCCACGGCGTGTTGCCTGTTCCGTCGCGGCTCGGTTTCCCTCGACCATTCTGCGCGACCACGGGCCGCCACGGATACCGGCCGCGCCGCCCGTCCGGTCCTCCGGAGTCCGGCGCGCGTTCGGGCGGACCCTGGGCAGGCTACCCGCCGGTCGGCCACCCGGCACAGTCCGGGGCGCCCGCCGGCTCCGGAAGGGCCGCGCCGAGCGGAGCGGAATCCCGCGTCGCAGTACCGATTCTGGGGCAGGATGGGCTTGTGGCGGACGAAAAACCGTCGCAGCACGCACTGCGCGCCTCGCAGGCCGGCAGCCCCGACGAGGCGAACGCCGTGCCGCGACAGCAGGCTCCGGCCCCCGGTGCGGGCGAACCGCACCAGGTGGGCGCCTCGACGGTGCCCGGACGGGACGGCGACGGGCCGCCGGTGGATCTCGTGAAGCGCCCGGACCGGCCGGCCGACGAAGCGTCCGACGCCGCCGGAGAACTCGACGGCGCGCCCGAGGCCCGCCGACACTTCCTGGTCCGCACCGCCTCCGCCGCCGGCGCCCGAACCGGAAAGGTCGTACACGGCACCGGCCGGCGGATCCGCCGGGCGACCTCCGCCGAGGGCGCCGGGGAGTCCGGCCTGGCCAAGCTGATCGAGCTGCACGCGCTGAACTCCTTCGGCGACATGCTGATCACCGTGGCGCTGGCCTCCACCATCTTCTTCTCCGTCCCCACCGGCGAGGCGCGCGGCCGGGTCGCCCTCTACCTGCTGATCACCATGGCGCCGTTCGCGCTGCTGGCGCCGGTGATCGGCCCGCTGCTGGACCGCCTGCCGCACGGCCGGCGGGCCGCGATGGCGATGTCGATGCTGGCCCGCGCTGTGCTGGCGTGGACGATGGCCGGCACGGTGTCCGGCGGCGGGCTGGCGCTCTATCCGGAGGCGCTGGGCGTCCTGGTGGCGTCCAAGGCGTACGGGGTGGTGCGCAGCGTGGTGGTGCCACGACTGCTGCCGAGCCGGCTGTCACTCGTGAAGGCGAACTCCCGGGTCACCCTGGCCGGGCTGCTGGCCACCATGGTGGCGGCCGGGGTCGGCGGGGTGCTGCACCTGATCGGGCCGGGCTGGCCGCTGCGCGGCGCCTTCCTGGTCTTCGTGGTCGGCACCCTGATGGCCTTCCACCTGCCGCACGAGGTGGACTCCGCCAAGGGCGAGCAGCGGGCCGTCCTGCACGCCGAGGCGCACGGCGAGCCCGCCGCCGTGCCGGGCGCCGAGGAGGCCAGGAGTGCCGGCACGCCGAAGGCGTCCCTGCGCACCGTCGGCCCGTCGGTGATCCTGGCCCTGCGGGCGATGTCGGCCCTGCGCTGGCTGGTCGGCTTCCTGGTGATGTTCCTGGCGTTCCTGCTGCGCGAGGAGCCGGTCGGCGGGCTGCAGCCGACCCTGGCGCTCGGCCTGGTGGCGCTGGCCGCCGGCACCGGCAACGCGCTCGGCTCGGTGCTCGGCTCCTGGCTGCGGACCCGCGGCTCGGAGGCGACGGTCACCGCGATGCTGCTGCTGGCCACCTGCGCGACGGCCGCCGCCGCGCTCTGGTACGGGGTGGTGACGGTGGTGGTGGTCGCCGCCGCGTCCGGGGTGGCGGCCTCGCTGGGCAAGCTGGCGCTGGACGCGCTGATCCAGCGGGACGTCCCGGAGTCGGTGCGGACGTCGGCCTTCGCCCGCTCGGAGACGCTGCTGCAGCTGTCCTGGGTGGCCGGTGGCGCGGTCGGCATCCTGCTGCCGCTGGACGGCGCGCTGGGGCTCTCGGTGGCGGCCGGCGTGGTCGGCGTGGTGCTGCTCTGGACGGTTCGCGCGCTGTTCAAGGTGGGCGCCCGGCGCCGTGCGACCGCCCCGCGGGTGGCCTAGCCCCGCGCCGCCCCCCGCACCGCCCCCGGGCCGCAACACGCGGTTGCCGACCCCCGCGTAGCGTGATCGGCAAAGCCCGGTAGCCTCTGACGCATGAGCCTCAGCACCCGTGTCATCGCCGCCGTCGGCGCCGTCGTCGTGATCGGCGCCGGCACGGTCGGCGGGTCCATCGCCTACGCGACGGGCCAGGAAGAACCCTCCAGCCACCGTGTCACCCTCACGGTCGGCCGGTCCTCCATGGAGGTCGGGCCGTTCTGCTTCAACGACGGCAAGCCGCTGACCGACGAGCAGCAGGAGGAGTGCCAGAACCGGGCGAGCAAGGCGCTGGACGAGGGCAAGCTGCCCTCCTCCGACGTGGTCGCCAGCGACCAGCTCGGCCTCGGCGTGACCCCGGACGTGGCCGACCGCGGCTGGTGGGCCAACACCAACGGCGGCCAGCAGGCCCAGGGCGGCCGCTTCATCCTCGCCTCGGCCGCCAAGGGCTCGACCTACTCCGGCTCGGTGTCGGCCTCCAAGGCCCTCAACGCCTCCGGCAAGACCCTGGTCACCGTGGTCGAGTCGGACCCGAAGCAGCCGGACGCGATCTACGGCGTCTGGTACTTCCAGCTGAACACCCAGGACGCCTGACCGGCCGTCCGATGACCGCGCGACTCCACGACGACGAGCAGTCGGCCCCCCGGCGGGGCCGAC